>NZ_JBDNJQ010000068.1:0-40572 GCF_051172895.1 Nostoc sp. CALU 1950
TTCAATCGTTCATACACCGGACTTGTGTAACGAAACAATAAGTCGCACATCGCGTATGCTTCGCCAGCCAAGGGTCACATTAATGCTCAAGATATGATACGCCTTAGCACATTATTGAGTTCACTTCCTACAAAAGAGAATGAATGCAGTAATTTCCCCACACTGGGTAATCTCTTCATTGTAGCTACTCATGCTGATCCTAGTATCTCTGACAATCAGCTTAAAGAAATTCCTTCTAAAGCTGCAACCCGACTATATAAGCAACTTAATGAAGGGGTATTGAAACATCGTAGAGAGACAACAAATCGTGATATTTCTCAAGAAGATTTGCGAATAAGATTCTTCACGTTCTGGTCAGAAAGACCTGATAGATGTCAACAGCTATTTGATGATTTTACTAAAATACTAAGTGAATTTCTTCCTCAAGTGCATGTGTGCCGTGTTGAACGGGAAATAAATGCAATAAAGGAGTCTAACACAGAAAAGTATGCTAGACAAATTGAATCTTACCAAAGAACTCTTGCTGATATAGATTCACGGCGTAAGCAACTACATGCACTTAAAGATAATGAACCAATTCGTAAACAAGAAACTCAGCAGAAACGCAATAGGGTAAATCAACATATCCATGAGTTACAACGAGATAGCAGAACTTCGCTTCAAAGGTATACAGAACAACTTCTAACTGTCGATGCCGTAGAAAAAAATATTCGCAATCTCTACGATGACAAAAAAGAGGCAAAAGAAAGTATTGCTGGTTATCTTGTCGAGAAACTTCAACACGAGATGAAACAGATTATCAAAATAAATTCTGAGAAATTAACACCTGACATGGAAGCTTTTCTCGGTTCATACCAAGAGGCTTTACTTAAACTACCAAATTTAGATATATCTATGGAGATACCCTTCGATGCTAAAGGGGCTTTTTTAGGTGGTCTTACAGGTCTAACTAGCATCGGGGCTTTGTCTGCTTGGGCGGCAGCACTAGGAAATCTTGGCGGTTATATCCTAGTAGCTAAGTTAGTTAGTCTTTTGTCAGCACTGGGCATTAGTATTGGTGGTGGAACTGCTGCGGTAATTTCTTTTGTAGCAGCTATTGGTGGCCCTATAGTACTTGGTTTAGGTCTAGCTGCTGCATTAGCTTTCAGTGTGTGGAACTTATTTGGAGAATCTTGGCAAAAGCGTTTAGCAAAGGAAACTGTTAAATATTTTGAAAAACACCGTATACCTGAGAAGTTAACAGACGGAATTGATCAGTTTTGGCAAGACACAACTAAGACTTTTGAGATAGGTGCTAACGCAGTAGAAGCTGACTGGAACAAATATATTGAACACCTGCGTGAGATAACTTCACCTACAACAGAATCAAAAGACCGCATTGAGGAAATCATCAAAATATTGGAGGCAGGTAAGGATTTTTTCGGCGGAATTCCTTGGTCAATTAATACTTGACATATTCTGATGCGCGTTAGCGAAGCTCGCCGTAGACATCGCTCGTCCCAATACTCTACAGTTAAGGTAAAAATAAAGTAAGAAATTTCCACACAAAAACGGTAGAGTATTTATTGCTCTACCGTTTTCTAATTTTCTATCTGAGATTTAAATCTCAAACCCTAAATCTTACTCAACACCTTGGGGTAACAATTCCCGACGCTGTTGAGAACTAACTTGGACAATGCCATTTTCATCCACATCAACAAGAGCTGTATCGCCATCTTTGATACGACCAGACAGAATTTCTTCTGCTAGGCTATCTTCTAACAGGCGCATAATTGCCCGACGTAATGGCCTTGCGCCGTAGCTGGGACTGTAACCTTCTTGGATCAAACGATCTTTGAAGCGGTCTGTGACTTCTAAGGTGATACCCTTTTCCGTCAGACGACCAAATACTTCCTTGAGCATAATTTCGGCGATTTGGGTCACTTCCGGCTTGTTCAACTGACGGAAGACGATAATTTCATCGAGTCGGTTGAGGAACTCTGGACGGAAGTACTGCTTGAGTTCTTCGTTGACCAAAGAGCGAATCCGGTTGTAAGTTGACTCGCTGGCATCTTCGGAGAATTCAAAGCCGATACCGCTACCGCCTTTTTCAATTACCTTAGAACCAATATTGGAAGTTAAAATCAGCAAGGTGTTCTTGAAGTCCACCGTGCGACCTTTGGCATCAGTTAACCGACCGTCTTCCAAAATTTGCAGCAGCATGTTGAAGACATCGGGGTGGGCTTTTTCGATTTCGTCGAATAACACCACGGTGTAAGGACGCCGCCGCACGGCTTCGGTCAGCTGACCACCTTCGTTATAGCCAACATAACCTGGAGGGGAACCAATCAGTTTGCTGACGGTGTGACGCTCCATGTATTCGGACATATCTAGGCGGATCATCGCTTCTTCGGAACCGAAGAAGTAAGCAGCTAAGGATTTCGCCAACTCGGTTTTACCTACACCAGTAGGCCCAGAGAAGACAAAGCTAGCTATGGGTCGGTTGGGATTCTTCAAACCAACACGAGCGCGACGAATTGCGCGTGAAACTGCCTTCACAGCTTCATCCTGACCAATTAAACGCTGATGCAAGGTATCTTCCATGTGCAGCAGCTTTTCAGATTCAGATTCGGTGAGTTTGTTCACCGGTACCCCAGTCCAGGAAGCGACAATGTGAGCAATGTCTTCTTCTGTAACTACAGGTTCTTCACCTTCTGTGCCAGTTGCATTGGTCTTGCTTTGAGCGATCGCGCGGATTTCGGCTTTGATTTCCATTTCGCGATCTCGCAATTCCCCAGCTTTGTCAAAGTCTTGGGAGCGCACTGCATCATCTTTTTCTTTTAATATCTGACGCAGTTCTTTGTCTAACTCTTTGGCTGCGGGTGGCAGTTGAGAGTTAATCAAGCGCACTCTAGAACCAGCTTCATCAACTAAGTCGATGGCTTTATCTGGGAGGAAGCGATCGCTAATGTAACGGTCTGATAACTTCGCCGCCGCCACTAATGCTTCGTCGGAGATTTTCAGTTTATGGTGTTGCTCGTAGCGTTCGCGCAAACCATATAAAATTTCAATTGTTTCATCAACTGTAGGTTCACCAACCATTACTGGTTGGAAACGCCGCTCTAGAGCTGCATCTCGCTCGATGTGCTTCCGGTATTCATCTAGGGTTGTAGCTCCGATGCACTGCAACTCACCTCTGGCCAAAGCTGGCTTGAGGATATTCGCTGCGTCAATAGCACCTTCTGCTGCACCCGCACCAATTAAGGTGTGTACCTCATCAATCACGAGAATGACATTACCCGCAGAGCGGATTTCATCCATGATTTTTTTCAAGCGTTCTTCAAATTCACCCCGGTACTTGGTTCCTGCTACGAGCAAACCAATATCCAAGGTGACGACGCGTTTATCTTCGAGGATGTCAGGGACATCTTTGGTGGCAATGCGTGAAGCTAAACCTTCAGCGATCGCAGTTTTACCAACCCCTGGTTCCCCAATCAGCACTGGGTTATTTTTGGTTCGGCGACCCAATATCTGAATCACCCGCTCAATTTCCTTGGCGCGTCCCACCACTGGATCGAGCTTATTGTCTATCGCCATCTGGGTCAGGTTTGAGCCAAATTCATCCAGAGTCGGGGTTTTTGTGCGCCCAGATGAACCACCTGGTGAAACTTCGGCAGTTTCTCCCAACATACGGATGACTTGGGTTCTTACCTTAGATAGATCCACACCGAGGTTTTCTAGCACCCTGGCTGCGACGCCTTCCCCTTCGCGGATTAGGCCCAACAGCAGATGCTCGGTGCCAATGTAGTTATGCCCCAGTTGGCGTGCTTCTTCCAAGGAGAGTTCTAAAACTCGCTTTGCCCGTGGCGTAAACGGAATTTCCACGGCAACAAAGCCTGATCCCCGTCCTATAATTTTTTCAACTTCAATTCGGGCATCTTTGAGATTGACGCCCATTGATTTCAGCACCTTGGCAGCCACCCCAGTGCCTTCACCAATCAGACCCAGGAGGATCTGCTCGGTTCCAACAAAGTTGTGACCTAAACGGCGGGCCTCTTCTTGGGCCAGCATGATTACCTTAATGGCTTTTTCTGTGAAGCGTTCAAACATGGCATTTTTCCCATCACCTGCGGTCGTGCCGGTATGCTGATTTTAGCACAGGCAAAGCTTTTGGATGCCTGTATAACAGATTATAGACATCCTGAAGCTATGACTTGGGTTGATGGGCTAATTGTTAACTCTTGACTACTTTTATGTGGCTAGTGTACTGAGGAGCTTTAGTTCACCAGCGTTTTTGAGATTTACTACAAACAGTTCACTGCTTACATTGAGAGTTGATTTACTTAATCCCAAACATTTATATTTAACATATATATTTTTTAATATCAAGCAAAATTAATTTATATAGTTTTTTCTTATAAAAAGAAGAGTTTACATAAAATATTTATATAAAAAGAGGTGCAGCAAAGTTGCATTTTTTTGCTGAAGCTGATCCAAACTCCGATAATTCAAAATTAATAATTCTCAACTACTTAAAAATCAAGTGCCAAGAGGATTTGTCCAGGCGATCGCTAATCATGGAATGCCACTGGTCTAAAGTTGCTTGAAATTTGGGGTGTTGTAAATCTGGAAGCCAAAGAATGAGCGCGTCCTCATCGTTATCTTGGTAGTAACGCCGACGCCGCCCAGCTGTTTTGAAGCCAAATTTTTGATATAAAGATATGGCTCCCAAGTTGGAAGCTCGGACTTCGAGGGTAGCTCGCTCCATTTGGCGATCGCAAGCTGTCTTAATGAGTGCATATAATAAAGCCTGTCCCAACCCTTGACGGTGATATTGGGGATGAACCGCCAAAATTGTAATGTGGGCTTCGTCTAAAATTGACCAAAAGCAACCCATTCCCAGCAGCATCGAATTAGAGACAGGGGAAAATAAACCCAGCAGATCGCTGTTGGGGCTGTCCAACTCTCGTTGGTAGCCCTCCATTGTCCATAAACCACCAAAACAGGCTTGATCCAGTTCCAACAATGCACTCAGATGCTCTGCTGTTAGTAATTTAATTTCTAAGTCTAATGAGATCACATTTATTGAATAACGTTACAAACCCTTTGTAAACTGGGAATTGGGAGATAAACTCACAGCCCGTAAATTGAACAAGGAAAATTTTTATAGTTATGGTATCGACTCACCCCACTGGGGTTCAACATTCTGGAAGTCAATATTTACCTCAAAGGCACGACACCAACACAAATCCATCGCCCAATCAAGAACTTTTACCCTTGACTGCCAGAGTTCATAATCATGACCTCCTGGAAATTGGTGGGTGTGATGTCACAACCCTAGTTGAACAATTTGGTTCACCTTTATATATTTTAGATGAAGAAACCCTGCGTTCGGCTTGTCAGCAATACCGAGATGCTTTCAAGCAATACTACAAGGGTGAATCTCAAGTATTGTACGCCTCAAAAGCTTGGAATTGTTTAGCAGTTTGCGCGATCGCAGCTTCAGAAGGTTTAGGAATTGATGTTGCATCAGGCGGCGAACTATACACTGCGCTGCAAGCAGGCGTCAATCCTGAGAAAATCTATCTTCATAGCAACAATAAATCTCGTGAAGAACTGATTTTTGCCACAGAAGTCGGTTGCACTATTGTGGTGGATAACTGGCACGAGTTACGCACTTTGGTAGAAATTGTTGAGAGGGCAAATTCCCCCTCCGTACAGCCTCGATTCTTGTTGCGCTTGACTCCTGGTATTGAATGTCACACACATGAATATATTCGCACGGGGCAACTAGATAGTAAATTTGGCTTTGATCCGAATGAGTTAGAGGAATTATTTACTTTCGTCAGCAAACAGTCTTTCCTTAACTGCTTAGGGTTACATGCTCATATCGGCTCCCAAATTTTTGAGCGCCAACCGCATCGAGATTTAGCGGCTCTGATGGTACAGTGGTTACGTGATGCGGCGAAGTATGGGTTAAATTTTACAGAGTTAAATGTCGGTGGTGGTTTAGGGATTAAGTATATAGAATCAGACGATCCCCCCAGCATTGAAGAGTGGGTGAAACCAATTTGTGAGGTAATTCAAGAAGCTTGTGCAGCCGAAAATTTACCTTTACCAAAATTACTGTGTGAACCAGGGCGATCGCTAATTGCCACAGCTTGCGTCACTGCCTATACTATTGGTTCATCCAAAGTTATCCCAGAAATTCGTACCTACGTAGCGATCGACGGAGGAATGTCTGATAATCCCCGCCCGATTACTTACCAATCAGTTTATCGGGCAGTCGTTGCTAATAAAATGTCTTCTCCCTTAACCGAAACAGTCACAATTGCTGGTAAACATTGTGAATCAGGAGATATTCTGATTCATAACGCTCTACTCCCAAAGACTGAACCAGGGGATATTCTCGTAGTTATGGGAACTGGTGCGTACAATTACAGTATGGCATCTAACTATAACCGCTTGCCCCGATCGGCAGCTGTTGTTGTGGCGAATGGCGAAGCAAATTTAATTTTGCAACGTGAAACTTATCAAGACTTAATTCGACAAGATCGCCTACCAGAAAGATTAAAGAAATAGTCATTTGTCATTAGTCATTGGTCATTAGTCATTTGCAAATGACAAAGGACAAAGGACAAATGACTAATGACCAACCGTAAATTAGAGGCAAAAGTGTAATCCAGATGTCATGAGAGATTGGTGGAAGCAATGGCTGACAAACCTAGGATGGTCACAGTCCTTGCTACTTGGGACTCTGGATATTGTGTTGGTGCTGGCGCTGACTTACATGATACTAGTTATCATTAGTGAGCGGCGGACACTGTGGATGGTGCGGGGATTCATTATCTTAATGCTAGCCTCGGCACTAAGTGGCAGATTAGGACTACCTCTGCTAAGTTTTGTATTAGAAAAATTGGTAATTGGTTGTGCTGTAGCGATGGCAGTTGCTCTACAGTCAGAGTTTCGGCGATTTTTGGAGCAATTGGGGCGTGGCGAATTCCGCCAGCTATTTCAACCCGATCGGCTGGCAATCCCTAAATCTGATAGTGTAATTGATGAAATTGTTGAGGCTGTTAAAGAATTGTCAAAAAACCGCATTGGAGCTTTACTAATTGTGGAAACCACAGGGCCAATTGATGAGCGAGACTTTTCTGTGCCAGGAGTAAAGCTAAATGCGG
Organism: Nostoc sp. CALU 1950; assembly: GCF_051172895.1. NCBI lineage: Bacteria > Bacillati > Cyanobacteriota > Cyanophyceae > Nostocales > Nostocaceae > Nostoc > Nostoc sp. CALU 1950. The sequence continues at coordinate 7,161 of NZ_JBDNJQ010000068.1, forward strand.
AAGTTTCTAAAGAACTGATCCAGACAATTTTCCAGCCGAAAACTTTGTTACACGATGGGGCGACACTGATTCGTGGATCACGGATAGTGTCATCGGGTATAATTTTACCACTTTCGGGACGCACAGCCTCGCGCCAGTTGGGAACACGCCATCGGGCGGCAATGGGAATTACTGAGCGGGTCGAAAATTGCATTTGTGTCGTTGTATCTGAAGAAACGGGTTCTATTTCCTTAGCGGAACGGGGAACCCTAAATAGACCGCTGACGATTAGAAAGCTGAAAGAGTCATTAGAGGCTCTTTTGTCCCCAACCGTGGATCGGGAAGCTGTTGCTCCTGGTGTGTTGAGTTTTGTTCGTCGGACAGGTGGGAAGACACTAGCACTGGTTTCACGTTTACTCGGATTACCATCGACCGCTTCTCGAGATAAAAAATGACAGCACAACAAACTAAACTGCAAGATTTGCCTACTGACTTAAAACGAGAACTATTGCCGCAGCACGTTGCAGTGATTATGGATGGCAATGGTCGATGGGCTAAACGTCAGGGTCTACCCCGGATTATGGGTCATAAGCGAGGAGTAGATGCTCTCAAGGATTTACTTCGCTGTTGTCAGGATTGGGGAATTCAAGCGCTGACAGCTTATGCTTTTTCAACGGAGAACTGGAAAAGACCGCAGGAAGAAGTGGATTTTTTGATGACTCTTTTTCAAAGAGTTTTGCGGCAAGAACTGCGGGAAATGGTCGAAGAGAATGTTCAAATTAAGTTTGTCGGAAATTTGCAAGACCTGCCGCGATCGCTTCAACAAGAAATATCCCGTTCAATGGAAGAAACTAAGGATAATCGCGGTATCCGGTTTTCGGTAGCAACTAATTATGGTGGACGACAGGAAATTTTACAAGCTTGTCAGGCGATCGCCAAACAAGTCCAGCAAGGTCTGCTACAACCCAATGAAATTAATGAACAGGTGTTTGAAAGCCACTTGTACACAGCCGGAATTAGTGACCCAGATTTGTTAATTCGCACCAGTGGAGAAATGCGCCTCTCAAATTTTCTTCTCTGGCAAATGGCTTATGGAGAAATTTATATTACCGATGCTCTCTGGCCAGATTTTGACCGGGCCGAGTTTCACCGCGCCTTGTGCGCCTACCAACAACGCGAACGGCGATTTGGGAAAGTTTAAGGGAGGGGCATGGGGCATTGGGCATGGGGCATTGGGCATGGGGCATTGGTTATTCTCCTCATCTCCCTCATCTCCCCGCATTCTTGCGGGTCATGCTTTGTCTAAAACACCATAGCGCGAGCGCACATTGGTGCGAATTTGAGCCATTGCAGTCGAGCCATCAACAACTTCACCCCGCTCGGATGCTTCCCATCCAATCCGCGCTTCTTGTTGCAAGTCTTGTAGTCGTCCTTGATAGATGTCTTCTTGCTGTTCCAGGAGTTTTATGCCTGCAAGAATAACTGCGATCGCGTTCTGATACTTACCGCTAGTGAGTTGGCGTTGAACTAGGGCTTCTACTTCAGGTGGCAGAACGATTTGCATGGGTTTTTGTCAAAGTAGGAGTAACTTTAATTGTAAGCGATCGCTTTGGATGGGCGTTTTTTGTCTGATGGCAGTTGCTATGAAGCAGAAAGATCCAAGAAGTGATTTTTGGAATCCCCACGCCTTGAGGCTGGGGAGGATGTCAAATAGGAGTCTATATCAGTGAAACCAATTTTAGGTTTAGCGATCAGTTCCATATTTATTTCTTCACCAGCTTTTGCACAGGTACAATTACCACCCTTATCTGGGATCAAGATTTTAGTTAACCCAGGACATGGAGGGCAAGAAACTGGCGCGGCTGGGCCAACAGGATATTTAGCTAAAGATGTCAGCTTGACAGTATCTAAGTTGCTGCGTGATGAACTGGTCTTAAGAGGCGCGTTAGTAGTGATGACGCGAGAAGATGACAGAGAAATAGCTTTATCTACTCGCCAAGCCATGATCGAGCAACAACAACCAGCGATCGCTCTCACTATACATTACACAGCAGTACCCGATGACGGAGATGCAGAGAATAGCAAAGGCATTAGAACTTTTTGGTATCATTCCCAAGCCCATAGCCTAGCCGTTTTTCTCCACAATTATCTAGTTAAGCAGCTAGGACGTTCATCAATGGGGGTGTTTTGGAATAACTTGGCGCTAACTCGTCCCTCTACAGCACCATCAGTGGTAATGGAACTAGGTTTTATGACCAACCCCGAAGAATTTGAATGGATAGCCAACGCCGATGAACAAAAAAAATTAGCGCGAGTCTTGGCAGATGGTGTTGTTGAGTGGTTTCAGGGTGCAATCACTCTGCGATCACCTAAATAGCTCTATGCAAATCAATTCAGAAGTCAGAATACAGAATTCAGAATTCAGAATACTCTATCCCTTTATGGGTAGAGTTTTAAGGTGAGAATATTTTAATTTTTTTCGCCCACCATTCCACTGGCTTTTAACGAATATTCAGACGCGACTCGAAAATACTCGCTAACGCTGCGCTATCACTGACTCGCATTCCGCAAGCTATCACCCACTCGTACAGAATTCATACTGAATACTGAATTCTGACTCCTGAATTCTTCTTATAAAGTTAATTGGAGAGGATCGTACTCAGCAATTCCTTATGGCCCAGAAAACACTGCTTGTTCTACATCATCTCGACTCAGAGAATACTTGAATGAACGTTGAATATCCTGCCCATTTTCCCCAGATTGGACATATCGCACTACGATTTGCTCAACGTCGAGCCATAATTCAGCTTGCCAACTAGGCCGCTGCACATGCCAGCAATGCCTCTGTGTGTCATCTTGTTGACAGCCTTGGTCTTTTAGCCACTGTTCAATTTGTGGCAGGGGATGATTATATAGGGGGGTATCAGAGGGAAGAAGAGGCATAGGAATTTTAGATTTTGGATTAGGAAATTTTTTAATTTTTAATTATTTCAGATGGGTAGTTAGTTGCGACATATAGGTAATCTGCTGTTGTACAAATGCAGTTGGTTGCAGCAAATGGTAATGGATAGCAGCCTCGCCACGAGTTAAGGCAATGGCAACTGCTAATAATAGACAACCTACAAATGTTAACACCAGCATAAATAAGGCAAAGATTTCGCCAGATGATAAGGGGCGATCGCTCGCATCAAGGTATGCTGATTTTGAAAAATCATAGGAACGTGAGACGGGATGATTCAAATCAGGGGGTGGTTGAATCACTCCAAAGCGGGAATAGCCAATTTTTAGATCATAGCTTAACCGACGTTCTGGATGGCTAAGGGTGGCGTAGGCTTCGTTGATTTGCTGGAATTTGGGAGTGGCGATCGCAGTCGGCAAGTCTGTAGTATCAGGATGATAGAGTTTGCTCAGTTGCCGATAAGCGCGACGAATATCGATTACCGATGCCCAGGGATGCAGTCCTAGCAGGGAGTAATAAGTTGGTTCACTGCTTTGTGGCATTGCCCTGTTGTGATTCACGGCTGTTTGAGTCACTTTGCTCAAAGATATTTTTTATATTTTAAATCCTTTGTGAATTCGAGAAGACAGAAGAAGACACAACAGGTATAGCATCTGATAAAATATTTTATAAAGCATTTAATTAGATGCGATGCACATCAAAATTAATCTCGAAAATATTCAAACTCTTACCGACTTCAAGCGCAATGCCAAGGATTACGTAGAACGGATCAAGGCTACAAAGTCCCCGCTTGTACTAACTGTGAATGGTAAAGCTGAGGTTGTGGTACATGAAGCACAAGCGTTTCAGCAGATGATAGATCAACTTCAGCGCCTTGAAGAAGAACTGCAAAAATTTAAGCTAGAAGCGTTACGCAGTCAGATTGACATTGGTATTAAGCAACTTGAAAGCGGTCATTATACTGAATATAATGAGGAGTCAATTTCAGCTTTTTTTGCCAATATTAAAGGGCGAGTACAGCAAAATTCTGCTGATAGCGATTCTCTATGAATCGATTTCGGATTTCTACTCAAGCAGCGCGAGATATTGAGGATATATGGGAATATCTCGCGCCAAGTAACTTAAAAGCTGCTGACACACTTTTTGATACTCTGCGAGAAAATTTTCCGAAACTGGCTAAATTTCCCCAAATGGGCAGACTACGAGATGAGTTGGCTCCTTTTTTGCGAAGTTTCCCAGTGAAAAATTATTTAATTTTTTATCGTCCAATAGACGAAGGTATAGAAATTGTACGTATCTTGCATGGCTCACAAGATATAGAAACTATTTTTCAAGATGAAGACTGAAGTCCAAAATAATTACGAATTATTCATTATTTTGGTCAATAGCTTTATATACAGATGATTTCAAGTTATTAAAGTACACAAACTAAGTCTAAAAACCAGATATAGAGCCTGTTTTACTTCTGACTCCTGAATTCTGAATTCTGAATTCTGAATTCTGCTGTATTATCCCTAACGGATTAAATCAGCACGGGGTTTAAAGGTTTCAATTTGCCGTAACTTTTCGTAAAGTTCCCGTTCTTCTTGACTAATATTTTTCGGTGTAACTATTTGAATTTCTACTAATTGATCCCCACGTTTACCGTCATCACTGGGATAGCCTTTATTACCTAGTCGAAATTTTTGACCAGACCTAACTCCGGGAGGAGTAGTCATTTTTACAGGGCCATCAAGAGTAGGTGCTTCTACCTGTCCTCCTAAAACTGCCTCGCTGGGAGTAACTGGTACTTGGCAGAGGATATTTGCACCTTCTAGTTTAAATAACGGATGAGGCTCAACGGTAATTTTTAAATAGAGATCGCCACCACCAACGCCTTGATTCCGCAAACGAATGGTTTGACCTGATACCATACCTGGAGGCATATTAACCTCTAGCGATCGCCCATCTTCTAAGCGAATGCGTTCATTACCACCTTGATAAGCTTTTTCTAGTGGCAGCGTTAATCTGGCTTCTATATCCCGGCGGGTTGTGCGAGGTGGGGGAGTATTAACGGTATAAGCAACTTTTGTTCTGGGGGAACGAAAGGGATCGCTATTGTTACCATTACTAGAATTACTGGCCCCACTCTTATTTTTGACGCCGATAACTTGATTAATAAAGCTTTCAAAATCAGAGAATTGGCTGGGATCTACATCCTGATTGCCGTTGCGATCGCTAGTGCTACTCTGCCAAGTTTTAGCCTTTGGCGTCTGTTTATTGCCGGCAAAGCCTTTTTGCTTCCAGTAGCGGCTAAACTGGTCGTACTGCGATCGCTTGGCTGAGTCCGAAAGGACTTCATAAGCCTCGCCAATATCCTTAAATTTTTCCTCAGATTCTTTGTTACCCGGATTTAAATCGGGGTGATATTGCCTTGCTAACCGCCGATAAACCTTTTTAATTTCCTCGCCAGAGGCATCTTTAGACACTCCTAAAATCTCGTAGTAATCGCGAAAGTTCGGCAAATTTTGCATAGTTCAGTTATTTAAATTTTAGGTTTTAGATTTTGGATTAATCATGAGTTAGGAGTGAAGAGTTAGGAGTTGAAAGATTTAATTTTTAACTTCTACTCTTAACTCTTATCAGAAGTACTAATTAGGTAGACATAATTAAACATAAAATGCTAGCCAGTGAAATCATTTTCCTGAACAGCTTTTACCTCTTGCCTCCTGCCTTCTGCCTCCTGCCTCCTGCCTTCTACTTATAACCAATCATTGTCTTCTTCATCATCCCAGTTATCTTGGTAGCTGGGACGGGATTTGCTGCGTGGAGGACGGCTTTCGTAAGAGGGAGAACGACTGTCTCGGCTATAGTCTTTGCCGTAATCTTTGCCGTAATCTCTGCCATAGTCTTGACTGTATGAGTCGCGTTCCCGATATGTATCTCTGGGAAATTCGCGTTCTCGTTCCTTATCACCGCCAGTAAAGATGTCACGGATGGTACCAAACAAGTCGTCATCTTCATCTTCAGCATAAGTCTGGCGGACTTCCCGATTTAGCTCATAGAGAGCATCTTGTAAATCGGCGTAGGCTTGATCAATACCGCGATCGCTATTTTCCTTAAGACTCTCTTTTAAGTCTCGACAAATATTATCAATTCTTTGGCGGCGGTTGCGGGCAAACTGCATACCAAATTCTAAAGCTACTTCTCTAAGTTGCCGTTCTGCTTGGAAAATCAACGCTTCAGAACGAGTCCGCTTTTCTACTCTTTCTTTACGTTCGCGATCGACATCAGCATATTTTTGAGCATCTTGAATCATCCGATTCACTTCCGACTCGTTCAAAGTGGAAGCACCTTGAATGGTGATACTCTGTTCTCGCCCAGTGGTTCTATCTAAGGCTGTTACCTGTAAAATACCGTTAGCATCAATATCAAATGACACCTGAACTTGGGGAATTCCTCGTGGCGCTGGCGGGATGCCATACAGCTTGAAACGTCCTAAAGACTTATTGTTTGCTGCCATTTCCCGTTCGCCTTGGACTACGTGAATTTCCACAGTATTTTGGTTATTTTCAGACGTAGAAAAAATGTCAGAACGCCGGACTGGTATGGTGGTGTTGCGGGGAATGAGTTTTTTCATTACGCCGCCGATGGTTTCCAATCCCATAGAAAGGGGTGTGACATCTAAAAGCAGCACATCTTTGAGTTCGCCGGCGAGAATTCCTGCTTGAATTGCTGCACCCACTCCCACAACTTCATCGGGGTTGACGTTTTCGTTGGGTTCCGTACCAATCAAGTCCCGCACTAGCTGCTTCACCATTGGCATCCGTGTAGAACCGCCAACTAACACAACTTCTTCAATATCTCTAGGTGAGAGTCCGGCATCTTTTAGGGCGCGTTTCACTGGTATCCGCAAACGCCCTACCAAATCACCACACAAACCTTCAAACTGGGAACGCGTTAGACGAGTTTCCAGATGTTTGGGGCCTTCCTGATCGGCAGCTATAAAAGGTAAGTTAATATCGGTAACGCTAACAGAGGAAAGTTCAATTTTTGCCTTTTCCGCAGCTTCCATTAGGCGTTGTAAAGATTGTCTCTCGCGTCTTAAATCTATGCCTTCGACTTCCAGAAATTGCTCTGCTAACCAATCTACTATTATTTTGTCAAAGTCATTACCACCAAGTTGCGTATCTCCACTGGTAGCTTTGACTTCAAATATCCCATCGCCAACTTCTAAAATTGACACGTCAAAGGTGCCACCACCCAAGTCAAATACTAAAATGGTTTCCGTGTCACCCCGATCTAATCCATAAGCCAAAGATGCAGCAGTCGGTTCATTAAGAATTCGCAACACCTCTAAGCCAGCAATTCTACCAGCATCGCGGGTTGCCTGCCGCTGAGAGTCATTAAAATAAGCGGGTACTGTAATCACTGCCCCTGTGACTGGTTCACCCAAATAGCGACTAGCATCGTCTGCCAATTTCTTCAGCACCATTGCCGAAATTTCTTCTGGGGCGAAATCTTTATTGAGACGGGGACAAGCAATTTTAATATTACCTACTTCGTCTTTGCGGATGGTGTATGGTACACGCTTGGAATCTGGATTAAGTTCGCCATACTTCCGCCCAATGAAACGTTTAACTGCAAAAAAGGTATTTTGTGGATTGAGGACGGTTTGTCGCCGTGCCATTTGCCCAACCACCCTTTCGCCATCTTTGCTGAAGCCAACTACGGAGGGGGTTGTTCGCATTCCTTCTGCATTGGCAATCACCACCGGCTTGCCACCCTCCATAACGGCGACTACTGAGTTGGTTGTACCCAAGTCGATGCCGACTACCTTGCCCATGCGTTACTCTTCTCCTAAAGTGTCTTATACATTTATTATGATTGGGCGGAACTACCTTTAGCTTTGTGCTACAGGATGAAACACCTCAATGGTATAATAGTCATCATTAAGGCAGTAAGCTAAGAAGTGTAGCTAGAGGAGATAGTTGCAAGACTAGGATAGCATTGAGATGGTTGGTGTGCCCAAGCAGCCTCAATTCTTGTTATCTGCCTACTTCTGTTTACGGTATCTGCAAGTTGGGTAAATGCACCTTAGTAATGCTTGCTCTGCTCTTTTGAGTGCCTGAAAAGTCTAATATTGCCACTAGTTAAAAGATTTGAATTTAACAGAGCGATTAAAAAGTTCCCTGAGTGCGATCGCGCGAGAACGCGATCCTTACATGGCAACGGCTGGGCATTTTTTTGTCCAAGAATACATCCGCCAGCAATTTTCCCAATGGGGGAGTGTGGAAATCCACACCTTTGAAGTCAGAGGTAAAGCTTGTAATAACTTGATATTAAATTTACCTTCCCAAAGGAGAGGGCAAAAAAAGGATTTGCTACCAATTTTAATTGGCGCTCACTATGATGGTGTTCCGGGAACATCGGCGGCTGATGATAATGCTACAGGTGTGGCGGTGTTGCTGGAATTAGCTAGAAAGTTTGCTGCCCAAGCTGTTAGATATCCCTTAAGGCTAGTTGCTTTCGATATGGAAGAATATGGCTTACTGGGTAGTGCTGACTATGCAGCCTTGTTGCATCAACAAAAGCAACGGCTACGCTTAATGATTTCCCTAGAAATGCTGGGTTATAAGGATTCTACACCTGGCTCCCAAAGTTACCCTCCTCCTCTGGAACGCTTCTACCCAGACAGAGGTGATTTTATTGCTTTAATTGGGAATTTGCGGACATTGCCTGACTTAATTGGGATGAGCCGTAATATTCGCAAAGCTGGCGTACCTAGTCAATGGCTACCCGTGCCGAATCGAGGTTTAATAGTCCCCCAAACCAGACTTAGTGATCATGCACCTTTCTGGGATTTGGGTTATCCGGCAATGATGGTGACAGATACGGCATTCTTGCGGAATCCACATTATCACAAACCTAGTGATGCGATCGCTACTTTGGATTTAGATTTTCTTACTGGTGTATGCGAAGGTTTAGAGATGGCAATTCGGCAGTTATAAAAAGATTATATTTTATATTTTTTTGTTAATCAATATTCTGAAATTTTTTCAATTGACTATACTATTATCTTTACGCGATCGCACATTGGGAGTCAAAGTAATTAAATCGTCAATATTGCGTTTCATTGTCTCACAAATTGCATCTAATGGTAAATCGTTGGCGTCATAACCAAAGGGGTTTTCTATCTCTAAGCCAATAGCTTCAATGCCAAACACAGTAAACCCAACCAAAGCAGAAACTAAACCTGTCCACCAACCGAGTTCTTTTACTATTTGAAATGGTAGCAGGAAGCAATATAGTATTAGCAATTGCTTCAAATGAAAAGCATAAGCAAGGGGCATAGGCGTTTTTAAAATACGTTCGCAAGCACCTAAATTATCCACAAGATTATTCAACAATTCTTGCATAGAGGTTAGCTGGTAGCTATTAATGCAATTACGTTTATACTGTTCCTGTAAATAATCTCCTATCCAAAAGGCAACCTCTATAGGAGGATTATTCATAATTTTCAGTTTTATATACTTAGTAGATGGCACTAATTCTTCTAACTCGCTATTGACAACTTCTCCTCGCAAATGTAGTTTAGTTGTTATAGCAAAAGCTGCCAATAAGTTTAATGTCGTGATTTTATTGTCTTTATCTTCTGGTGAAATTTCATCAACTGATACCCAAATTTGCCGAGCTAGATTTCGGACGTTATTTACTATAGAACCCCAGCATTTTCTCCCTTCCCAAAATCGTTCATAAGCCGTATTTGTACGAAAGACAAGTAACAAACCTAAAACAATACTAGGGATAACACTTCCTAAAATAGGCTGGGATACAGGTTTGTCAAAATGGTAAAGCAGAGAAATCAAAAATCCGAAAGCTCCACACCATAAAATATGTTTGGAAATTGCTTTCATTACTGAACCTTTAGGTTGTAATGCTGTGCTTACCCACTTGAGTTTTTCGGCTATCATTTAGTTTCCTTAATAAAATATTTATTGAACCGATATAGAAATTAGTCAGACATTATATAAAAGTCAAAAGCGACGCCTACGCAACAATTGTAAAGAAATGTAGAGATTTCGCCGTGACTGCATAAATTCCGCATTCCATCTTGATAAATCTATAGAAGAAAAGATACATGCTTGTCGATGATGGTCATACAGCATTGTGTATCCCAGTAAATCAAAAAGTTCTAATCTGTACAAATCCTGCCCTGTCAATTAAACGTTTAGACATAACTTATTTAGTTATGTCTTTTTTTTGTCGTTAGTCTCGAAACGTTGAATTTCAATCAAATAACCATCAGGATCGCGGAAAAAACAGTGGTAAATGTTATATTTTTCGTTTAGCATGGGTGGCTTTTCAAATTCTATGCCACGTTCTTTGAGATATTCAAACCACTCATCCACCTGCTGTGTTACCAGGGTAAAAATGACACTTGATTGCTTGTCGGCTGGAGGAGTCAATATTTCGCTTGCTTGACACAATCCTAAGTATCCAGAGCCACTAATAGTATAAATACGACAAGTTCCTTGGTCAAGCCATAACTCCAAGCCCAGTTTTTGTTCGTAGAATTCTGTAGATATATTCAGGTTAGAGGTAGAAAAAAAGGTAACTTGTTGTTCGATTTGCGGATGAGTAGACATAAAACACATTTGAGTATATACCCTAACGACATTAGGCGATCGCATAGGTAAAAATTAATTGATGTTAGAAACCTGTTACTGCTCCAGAATGCCTTAAGGGCATCTGGAGTTTCTTTTTGGAAAAAACCATTAAAATTTTCCCAATCATCCTGATATGCCAAAACGTGACTGAATAAGGATGCATACTGAATTATCTATATTTAACACGGGCATCACTAATTGATGTACCCTTCCTGCCAAACAACTCTCGCAAAACAGCCTCAGTTAATCTGGGGCTATTTTGTGTGACTTTCAACAGAGAAGGTGTGTAAACGAGAATCTTCAAACACTTTTATCTGTATTTGAGTGTATACCCTGATGACGTAGGATTTTCTCAGGGTGAAAATTTGGTATAGGTAAATGCGTATCTTTCCTGACTCCAGAGTTGTCACAAACATTTCTGGAGTTTTTTCATTATTTAATTAAGCGATCGCACTCCTAATTTTGAATAAATAAAAGTGCGACACACTTAATATAAAAGCTTATTTCGTTGTATATGTCACAAAAATATCCTTTTTCATCTCTACTTCTGCTGGAGCATCTGGATCATAAGCTGGTGATAATAAAAAACTAGCAAATGACGGTAAAGGAACTCCAGTTTTAGAACTACATGAGGGATAAAGTAATGTGTAAAATGGCTCGGCGACGGAAGGAGTACTAAGTTTAACTTCCATAGCAGTTGCTAAAGCCTGAGCGCGGCTTTGAGCATCTTTCATCGCTGATTGATAAACTGAACTCTGCAAAGCTTGACAGTCATTGACTGCGTACTCAACACCGACACTCTTGACAGAAAGGTTTTCAATTTGGCTTGTGGACTTGTTCGCTGTAGCAACAATTTCCTGGACACGATCGCGTGTTGGTTTTTCCAGTCTCACCAATATTTTGGCGTTATTTTCACTGGAATTAGTGCTAATTTGCACTTGGATTTTATCAGCCCTAATTCCTTTGGCAACTAGACTATTAACTACAGGCTGGAGAGTTGCTTTCGTTAGGGATTTTGTGTTTGGTAAAGATTCTGCTGCTGTTTTGTAATTTAAGAGTAGAGTCCGTGAGGACAAGCGACGGGCTTCAGGGATGGCTGATGGTTGAGTTTCTAACTCATTATTGCTACCTCCGCTACTGAATACCAATTCAATATCAGCTGTATCTGCTGGCACTCTCACTACCCCTTGACCGATTACCATTAATGAATGGCGATCGCTTGCTGGTGGATAAAATAATTGGGCATTAGTGACTTTTGGTGTTATTACTCCCACCCCGACAGTCGCAGTAATACTTACCAACATTAGAGCAGCTATTTTTCTCATATCCTGGGAATGTCCTTTGAACCTGGTAATTGTCAAAGTTTACACCTCAAGAGCAGGATACTTAAAAAATATTGAGCTAATCCCACGAAGGCTATAGGATTAGCTCAAAAATTCAAAATTCACTGCGAACTATTAACCAAACCAGTGAGAGGGTTCACAAGCTGGTTGAACTGTTTCACAAACATGATGGCTAATCCAATCTGACTTTTCTTGAACGATTAAACAAATGCCTTGGTGAATCAAATTCTGTAAATGTAGTTGCTGTTCCAAAGGTTTCCGAGGCAATTTGTAATAAGCCAAGCTTCCTTCTTCAGCCTCCGCTAAGGGAATCTGTCTATCAGACATCGCGGTGTAAAAGGAAGGAATACGATTGAGGACGAAAGCAATTAGCTCTTGGCGTAAGTCAGGAATCGCAAAGGCTTCTTGATATGGATGGTATGGATATGTATCCAAAACGCTTTCAATCTCTCCTACTATTGATTGTTGTGTTAAATTAACTACCGTTTTCATGATTTTTAAACTCCTTTTTTAATCCAGTCAATGATTGATGGAGAAAACAACTTTTTTAGATGGCGATGTCGTCATGATAATCATTTAAAACTGATTCAACTGACGGATGTAATAGACACTGAAACTAGCCTTTTATCTTAGTAGAATATTAGACATTTGGCTCTGCTTGTTTTAGTTAAAATTTATACTGTTTTACAGCATGAATTATTAAAGCAGCGTCCAATATCTGGTAAGTTTGCGACATTTTATATTTATAATCCTAATTATTTCAAATTTCTGCCAAAAAGGCAGAAATCTACATAAAACGCAGCACGAAGGCTAGGGGATCAAGATTAACGGCAATAAAACAACTTGAATTAGGAACAAGTTTTTAATGAAGTTAAGCTTTGTTGGTAATTTACATCACATTTTGCATTTGCTGCAAAATTTGCTGTTTCATCTAAAAAACTTATTTGTTGCACTTTGATTTAGCAAGTCATAAAAATAGCGACTCGCTATAGTGCAAAATCAGTCTAGCGACAGATGAAGGGATCAGACAAAAACGTTTAGAAAGTTCACATTATCTAAAGGGAGATGACGCAACTGATGATTAATTTCATCAGCCGCAGCTAATCCAGAAAGCATCGCACCTTCGGCAAGATTGCCGCCACACCAATCACCACAACAAACTAAAGGTAGGGGAGTTCCGGCAGACAAAAAAGCTTCATGCCAAGGACGGCTAGGAAAGGCATAACGCCAACGATGTACTTGCATCCATTCGGGAATATTTAGCCAAGGGAGGGACAGAGATTCAGATGCTTGTTGCAACATAAGCTGTCCGACAGGTTGTAAATCTTGGGATTCTAGATGACGTTGGGCAAAACCAGCGCTACTTTGAACTACAAAATGTGGCTGCTGAGGGTTGGAACGCTTGCTACTGTCCAAGCCAATCCAGGCTAAATCGATATCATCCACAAAAGTTAGAGCTTTCCACTGAGGGAGGGGTTGGGATGTGAGAGGATATCCAGCGATCGCACTAATTGAGGGATAAAATTCTACAGAACGCAAGTTATCAAGGAAGACTGCATCCAGTACAGTTTCGCCCAAAGGTTCTAACAGCATCACAGCTTGGGGTGCAGGAATGGCGACAACTAAAGCTTTTGCAGTTAATTCTTCGTTACTAGATTCGAGAGTCAAACGCCAACTATTTTCGGGAATTGGGGTAATAGCGATGACACGCTGATTCAGTAATATTTCTAAACCTGGGGCGAGGGATTTAGCGATCGCACTCATTCCCTCAGGTGCAATATATCGGGGACTGCGGTTTTTCGGTTCAGATAAAGGAATACCTGCTGTGAGTTCGTAAACCTCCTCCGTCCAAACTTCCAGGATATGACGCGATCGCAATATCTCCACAAAACGTCTAAATAATTCACCCTTTGGCTTCAGATAACAAGCCCCATGATCCGCGCAAGTTCCATGCAAGCGGCGTGTAGCTAGTCTTCCTCCCAAACCACGGGACTTTTCCACCACTACCACCGAATATCCAGCTTGACTTAACTGCTGGGCGCAAACTAAACCGGCGATTCCAGCACCAATTACTGCAATATCAGTCATGAGTCAATATTCCCTAGTAGTTTTTGGTCATTAGTTAGTTATTATCAAAGGACAAAATTACTACTAATGACTGCTGAAAGCTAATAGTAGAATAAGGTACAGAAAGCTGCATGGAAGGGAGGATGGGAAATTGGATGAAATGAGGGCGGCGCTAGAGTTAGCGACCGAAGAGGAATTGCAAGACTTAACGGCAATTCTGTTTAGTCGTAAGTTCAATCCCTTAGACTATGTACAAACACCCGAACCCATCGAAGTGCAAAGCCAAGACCGAAAAGCTTGGTTAGATTCACTAGAGGGTCGCTTTCGCTTTTTGGCGGCAGATGGGATGACTGTATTACGGGGACGCACAGGCCAGGTAACTTACCGACAAGCCTTAGTTCAAGTATGTAAGTATCTAAAAATTCCCTATTCTAATCAGCTGGCAACTATTGATTTAGAAGCAGAAGTATTTTTACATCTGCTAGGACAGGTGTGGAAAAAATTGCCGGAACAGGAAAAACAAAAATTGACTGTACGGGTACAGCGTCAGCTGCTCAAGTCAGAACTCAAACAACCGCTACCACTTTTATTGCAACGTGATCCCTTGGGGTTACTTTTCAAAGGCGGTAGTGCGATCGCAGTTACTTCTCTTCTCCAGCCACTTGTACTGAAGCAAATTGCCCGTCAATTTGCCATCCACTTTGCTACTTATGAAGTAGCAAAACAAGCGGCGATTAAAGGCTCAGAAGCAGCTACGAAGCAATTCCAAAGCTATGTAGCTATGCAAATGGCGCAACGGGGTATGACAGTAAATGCAGCTCGTTATGGAGCAGCCCGCACTATGTTTGCCGTGATTGGGCCGATGATGTGGACTTGGTTTTTTGCAGATTTAGGGTGGAGAGCGATCGCCACTAACTATGGTCGAATCATTCCTACCATCTTCGCCTTAGCTCAAATTCGCCTCACTCGTGAGGAATGTTGGGAGCCAGCTTGAACAAGGTTTTTAACTATTTCAAATCTCGTTGGCAATCTTCTTGGAACTACTCTCTATGGGCACTATTCATCTTCCCATTGAGTCCCTTAGTGGGGGCTGTGACTTTAGGAATTGTATCATTAATAACTTGGCTGAAACAATCCCGCAAAATTAGTCGCCGCCCCCTCAACTGGGGATTTGCCCTTTTGAGTCTCTTGCTAATCGTGAGTGCTGGGTTTGCCCAAGACAAGACAACAGCTTTCCTCGGCTTATTTAATTTATTACCATTCTTTTTACTTTTCGCAGCTCATAGCGATTTGATTCAAACATTTGCTCAATTGCGGCAAATGGCTTGGATTTTGGTGATCGGTTCTATGCCAGTGGTAATTATCGGCTTGGGACAGTTATTTTTAGGCTGGAGTTTGAAATTCGAGATTTTGTGGATTGTCTTAGCTTGGACAATCAGACCAGGAGGAAATCCGCCAGGTCGCATCGCTTCACTTTTCTTGCACGCTAACACCTTCGCAGCTTATCTAGCAATAATTTTCATCCTTGCTCTAGGGTTGTGGCTAGAACAATGGCGATTGGGTATTGGGTATTGGAGATTGGGTATTAGTAAGAATTCAGTCCCCAATCGCCAGTCCCCAGTCACCAGTCCCCAGTCCCCACTCCCCTTCCTCTTCCTAACCGTGGCGGTGATTACAAATTTCATTGCCTTGATTTTCACTAACTCGCGTAATGGATGGGCGATCGCTATTTTTGCCTGTTTAGCTTATGCACTTTACCAAGGTTGGCGCATTCTTGTGGGTGGTGTTGCTGCGATCGTTTCTAGTGTGCTTTTGGCAGCTTTTGCTCCCTTACCAGTCGCTCAAGTTTTTCGTCGGGTAGTTCCTGCATTCTTTTGGGCAAGGTTAAATGATGATATGTATCCAGATAGACCAGTCGCTTTAATGCGAAAAACTCAGTGGGAGTTTGCCTGGTCTTTAGCTCAACAACATCCTTGGACTGGCTGGGGATTACGCAGTTTTAGTCAAATCTACAAAGCCCAGATGCAGATTCCTTTAGGTCATCCCCATAACTTGTTTTTGATGTTATCTGCTGAAACTGGTTTTCCTAGTGCTTTTTTATTTTGTGGTTTACTTGCTTGGATTTTGATTACAGGTATCCAATTACTGCAAAAGTCAAAATATATAAATACAAAGGACAGATTGATATTTTTCAGTTATCTTTTAGCTTTTGTTGGCTGGATTTTATTGAACATGGTAGATGTAACTCTCTTCGATTTCCGTTTGAATGCGCTTTCATGGTTAATTTTGGCTGCCATTTGTGGAGTAGTACATCATTATCATGAACAAGAAAGGTTTGTATCTCGTTAATAATTAGTTAGTGAATGACAAACAGTAAGTATGTACATGATAAAAAGCTAAATTCATCTAAGTATTAAAGGATCAAACGATGTCTACCACGGGCTATGCCTGAGCAGGCATAGTAACTTATAATTGCAATGATTAGTTTTCAGTGTATGCACTGGGGACATTTAGAGTTTTAAGTTAATAAGATTACTATATTCACGTCTGTGACTGTGAGTGTGACTAATACCTAATTAGTCACTGTTGCTGATTGTTGGGAAGGTGTAGGAATAACCCTTTGGGATTTTCCTGCATGACGGGCATCTCTTGTAGATGCCCTTTTGTATATTTATTATTTTCCTCAGTTAAACATAATTTAAATAAAGATTTAGCTTCATAAAAAAACGGAATTTATTCATGAAATTATCCTTACAAGGCTTTGTATTTATAACTTCTTCATTAGGATTATCTACAATAAATTTTGCTTTTACTCTGCCTGCTAAAGCAGCAATTGAGTGTGAAGCAGGAAATATAATTTATTATCCCAATGGTTCACTGTTAACTTGTATACTTGAACAAAATATTACTGTGCAAGTTTCCAGTTCTCTTTCAGGGATATCTAATTTTCCCTGCCGAGGAAAAAGTTATATATCTTTCGATGAAAAAGGACAATTTCACACTTGTGAGCTTGCCGATGACATCCAAATCACAACAGGTAATTCATTTGAAACATGTTCGGCAGAATATAGGATATATGTTTCAACTTCAGATGATGGAAATAAATCTATTATTTGTCGGCAATACTAAATAATTCGTAATTCGTAATTCGTAATTCGCAATTTGTAATCAGTGGTTGCTATAAAACCTCCACGGTTTTGTTGTTGCTCACTAAAATATTTATCACTTTTTCTAATACACTCGCATCAAGCAATGGTTATGAGAACCCTTATGGTGTAAGCTCTCCGGTAAAATGGGTGTGTCGGTAACGAAAAAAAGACGCATCCATAACCAACCTTATGCTCACAACAGCTAACTTTCTTCAGTACACCCAATGGTCAGGTATAGCTACCTTGGTATTTGCTGCCTTAACAGTTTTGGCTTTTATTCTCAAATGGGGCATCCGCTTTCGACTAGTGGGTACGACTGGCTTTATGCTGGTGCTGACTGGTGGTTTATTTGCACTCTCAATAGTCCCCTTGAGTCGGACTGTGATTCCAGGAGCAGCCAGGTATACTTTAGTTTATGACAATGGGTCAACCCAAGCAGTGATTGCTACATCAACTCAAATTACACCCACACAATTAGAAGCAACTTTACGTCAAGCAGCTAGTAATTTGTTTTCTTATGGTCGTTCAGGTACGCGGGAAGACGACAAGTTGACAGTTCGCGCCCGTACCATTATCCACCCGGAACCAGGGACTTCTGTACCAGTTTACTTGGGTGAGGCCAAGCGATCGCTCGTTTCTCATCAAAATTCTCCAGTAACAGTCGAAATTTACACAGACAATTTTGCCCAATTGCCAAAACCCAACGCTTAAGGAGCAGTGGAGCCGGGGGAGATGAGGAAGACAAGAGAAAATTATTGAACAAGTTTCTTCCTTGTCTCTTCCCAATCCCCAATCCCAGAAAACAAAATTTATTTACCTGTTATCAGGATGACAAAATTTATTTTGTATTTACTGATACATTAATAGTTATTTTTAGATTAAGATATTCACACTTTAGTGGTTTCACTGTGGTAAAAGGTTAATCAGAGTGTGGGTAATTGGTACTGACAGTTGTGATTTGTCAGTTGTTTTCCTAATTACCATTGTTGCCATTTTCACAAGTCTTTGCAGTAAAGGAATCAGTTGTAGGGGCGTATAGTTACACACCCCTAAGTATGTATCTGTAGCTAAGGATTGGATGAAATAGCATGATCGCCATGATCGCCTACACATTATCGATTCTCAATTGCTTTTCTTGAGAATCTGACAATGGTAATGTTAATTAGTTATACGGTTATTCAAAACTTTGATAGTTCGGAATTTCAGGTCAATGGGCATTATAGATTCAAGCAACGTCGTCAAACTACTCAATCAGTCGGCTATAGGCTTTGTCTATTTCATTACTTAGCTCAAATCTAGATGAGTCAGGTGTCAGGTTGGAGTCATTCTAAAACCAGCTTGGCAACAAGTATCCTTGATCACTAGTCTATTTGATTAAGAAATATCAAAGTTTTGGCAAACTAGATTATATGCACAATAATTCTACTACTCAACCTTCTTTGTCTACTCAAAACTCTAGTTCATTATTGACACTCACAGTTGCCCCAGCAAAAGTAATTCGTGGTTCTGAGGTGTTGCAAGCAGCCGCAGCCGAAATCGCCCGTTTGGGAAGTCGTCCCTTAATTGTGGCAGGTGAGTCTACTCTCGCCATCAGCCAACAAAATTTGCAACCAGTTTTAGAAAGGCAACAGTTAAAAACTGTCCAAGCTACATACGGTGCAGATTGCTGTGAAGCTAGCCTGAAGTCTTTACAAAAGGCGGCAAAAGAACATACAGCTGATGTGATTATTGGTTTTGGTGGGGGGAAAGCCCTAGATACAGCGAAATTACTCGCGCAGCAGTTACAGTTGCCTGTGGTGACAATTCCGACATCAGGGGCTACCTGTGCAGCCTGGAGTGCCTTGTCGAATGTTTATTCGGAAGAAGGGGCGTTTCTCTACGATGTGGGGCTATCTCGTTGTCCCGATTTATTGATACTTGATTATGACTTGATTAAAACTGCACCACAACGGACTTTAGTCGCTGGAATTGGTGATGCGATCGCTAAATGGTACGAAGCCTCTGTTAGTAGTGGACACTTGCAAGACACTTTAACAATTGCTGCGGTGCAACAAGCACGAGTTTTGCGAGATATCCTTTTGCAAAAGTCAACCGCCGCCCTGAAAGAACCAGGTAGTGAAGTTTGGCGAGAAGTTGTAGACGCCAGTGTTTTACTCGCCGGGGTAGTTGGCGGACTTGGCGGGGCGCAGTGTCGCACAGTTGCCGCCCATGCCGTGCATAATGGTTTAACTCATATTTCGGGACATGGCAGTATTCATGGCGAAAAAGTTGCTTTTGGAATTTTGGTGCAACTGCGTTTAGAAGAAATGCTACAAGGCAATCAACTAGCAGCATCGTCACGACAACAGTTGTTAAAGTTCTATACAGAAATTGGACTGCCCCAAAAATTGAGTGATTTGGGATTGGGCAATATTACATTAGGCGAGTTGCAAACAGCCGCTGAAATTGCTCTAGTTCCTAATTCTGACATTCATAGACTACCGTTTAAAGTCGCGCCAGAACAGTTGATGGCGGCAATGGTTTCTACTACTGCACCTATAGATAGTAGAGACATTACAAATCGAGTTTCGCCCAAGGGAATGAGTGACGAGGTTTTATGAGTTTAAATTGGATTGTCCCAGCAGAACGCATACAAAAACTGCCACCTTATGTATTTGCCCGTTTAGATGAACTGAAAGCTAAAGCACGGGAACAAGGGTTGGATTTAATTGATTTGGGCATGGGAAACCCCGATGGTGCAACACCAGCACCAGTTGTAGAAGCGGCGATCGCAGCCTTGAAAGATCCCGCCAATCACGGTTATCCGCCTTTTGAGGGCACAGCTAGTTTCCGCCGCGCGATCACCAACTGGTATCATCGCCGTTATGGTGTGGTTCTCGATCCTGATAGCGAAGCTTTGCCACTGCTGGGTTCTAAAGAAGGATTAACCCATTTAGCGATCGCCTACGTTAATCCTGGCGATTTAGTTCTCGTTCCTTCCCCGGCTTATCCCGCGCATTTTCGCGGCCCTGCGATCGCAGGTGGGAAAATCCACAGCTTGATTCTTAAACCAGAGAATGATTGGTTAATTGATTTAGCTGCCATTCCTGACGAGGTTGCAAGACAAGCCAAAATTCTTTATTTCAACTATCCCAGCAATCCCACCGCCGCCACCGCACCCCGCGAATTCTTTGAAGAAATCGTCGCCTTCGCCCGCAAATATGAAATTTTGCTGGTGCATGATTTGTGTTACGCCGAGTTAGCTTTTGATGGTTATCAACCCACTAGCTTGCTAGAAATTCCTGGCGCAAAAGATATTGGTGTAGAATTTCACACCTTATCTAAAACCTACAATATGGCTGGTTGGCGCGTTGGGTTTGTGGTGGGGAACCGCCATGTAATTCAAGGTTTGCGGACACTGAAAACTAATTTGGATTACGGCATTTTTTCCGCCTTGCAAAAAGCAGCCGAAACCGCTTTGCAACTGCCAGATGTGTATTTGCACGAAGTACAACAACGCTACCGTACCCGCCGCGATTTCCTGATTGATGGGTTAGGAGAGTTGGGTTGGGATATTCCCAAAACTAAGGCGACAATGTATCTTTGGGTGAAATGTCCTGTCGGCGTTGGTTCCACGGATTTTGCCCTGAATGTGTTGCAGCAAACTGGCGTTGTTCTTACCCCAGGTAATGCTTTTGGGGTTGCAGGTGAGGGTTATGTAAGGATCAGTTTGATTGCAGACTGCGATCGCTTGGGTGAAGTTTTACATCGCTTCAAGCAAGCCGGCATCCGCTATCAACCTGAAGCTGTAGTCTCTGCTTCACAATAGAGATAGATAGCATCCCCTTATCGAAATCTGATTCATGCAAACCCCCTCTGCTACTATTCCTCATTTAATTGCTGCTGGCTTTCATGCTCTTTCTGATCCACTCAGGATTAGTGTGCTAGAACTCTTACGACAGCGAGAATTATGTGTATGTGATTTGTGCGAAGCCTTGGGGGTAAATCAGTCCAAACTATCTTTTCACCTGAAAACCCTCAAGGAAGCTGGCTTAGTTAACTCCCGTCAGGAAGGACGCTGGATTTATTACAGTTTAAATTTGCCCCAATTTAGTATTTTAGAGGAATATCTGGCAGATTTTAGCCACAATCGTGTAATTTTATCTGCCCGTTCTTGCTGCGATTAAGAATAAATTTATCTATGCTTGGGACTGATTTTCTCAAGTGATAAGGTGGCAATACGGTTCGGTTAAAGGGGAAAGGGGAAAGGTTTTAAATACATCCTTTACCCCTTTCCCTTTTCCCAGACCACAAGGAAAGTCAAGAGTGCTTATCCAAACCTTATTGGCTTATAGGACGGTTGTTTTCCACAACCTTGATAAATGCATCAACTTTTTTTGATGAATTTTTATGTATAGTGCTATGCTTTATATTGACACATCAAGTTTTTTTGAAATGATATAAACATACTTTCAAAATTACCCCTAAAGGTGAGGTCAATGAACGCAATAGCAAAGAATTTGGCTCTTGTATTTGGAGTGTTGGCTTTTGCGACAAGTTGCACAGCCACGCCTAATTCATCTACTCAAACTCAGTCTTTGCCAAAGGTTGCAGAAGTCAGTGATGCGACAAAAGTGAGGGCAATAAAGATTGATGGTTCTAGCACAGTGTATCCAATCACCGAAGCGATCGCTAACCAGTTTCAACAAAACAAGCAGCAGTACAAAGGACAAGTTCTCCTAAGCTTTTCCGGTACTAGTGCGGGATTTAAGAAATTCTGTAACAAAGAGACAGACATCAGCAATGCCTCGCGTCCCATTCTGAAAGCAGAGATAGAAGCTTGCAACAAAAATGGTGTCAAGTTTATCGAGCTTCCCGTTGCCTTTGATGCGCTGACTGTTGCGGTGAATTCCCAAAATACCTGGGCAAAAGATATTACCGTAGCCGAATTGAAAAAGCTTTGGGAGCCAGAAGCCCAAGGAAAAATCACTCGCTGGAACCAAGTGCGATCGTCTTGGCCGGATCAACCAATTAACCTGTATGGTGCTGGCGGTCAGTCTGGTACTTTTGATTACTTTACAGAAGCTATTGTTGGTAAGACCAGAGTCAGCCGCACTGATTATATCTCCAGTGAAGATGATCTCGTCTTAGTACGCGGAGTCGGCACAGATCCTAATGCCTTGGGTTATTTCGGGCTTGCTTATTACGAAGACAACAAAAGTCGGTTAAAGCCTCTTGCAATTGATAGCGGCAAAGGGGCAGTATTGCCATCACCTGAAACTGTTGAAAAAGCTGAATATCAGCCATTAGCTCGACCTTTGCTGATTTATGTTAATGCTCAGTCTTTACAAAATCAGCCAGAACTCAAAGAATTTGTAGATTATTACCTCAAGTACGCACCGATAACAACCAGTTCGGTTGGGTATGTGCCTTTACCTAGTGAAGCTTATGAAGTGGCAGAAAAAAACTTTCAAGCTGGTAAAGAAGGAACAGTATTTGCAGGTAAGGAGCAGATCAACTTCCAAATTAGTGATTTGTTGAAGACACAACAAAAGTAGTAATTTTACTCAAAAAAACTGACTTTTCAAAAGTAATAGTGGTCTATCGAAAAAGTTCTGAGAAGTTCGTAGTAAGCACTTTAGTGCTTAAAAAATTAAGGACTGAAGTCCTTACTACAAACACACTATGGAATCAGTTTACTGCTACCCATTAATTTAAATAAACTTAGGAAAACTGATGAGAATACGTGTTGGCATCAACGGATTTGGCAGAATCGGACGGCTAGCTTTGCGGGCTGCCTGGGGTTGGTCAGAACTTGAGTTTGTTCATATCAATGAGATTAAAGGTGGGGCAGTAACAGCCGCTCATTTGCTCAAATTTGATTCTGTCCACGGGCGTTGGGCATCAGAAGTAGAAACAGAAGGCGATGAACGCATCCTCATTGATGGTATACCCCTAAGCTTTAGCGAACATTCCCAACCTGGTGAAGTCCCTTGGGAAGAGTTGGGTGTTGATATTGTGCTGGAATGCTCCGGTAAATTTAGGACTCCCGCCACCTTAGACCCGTATTTTAAGCGGGGAGTACAGAAGGTAATTGTGGCTGCTCCGGTGAAGGAAGAAGCCTTGAATATTGTCATGGGAGTTAATGACCAACTTTATGAGCCGGAAAAGCATCATTTACTAACTGCTGCTTCTTGTACAACTAACTGTTTGGCTCCAGTCGTGAAGGTGATCCATGAAGGTTTGGGCATTAAGCATGGAATCATTACCACAATCCATGACAACACCAATACTCAGACCATCGTAGATGCCCCTCACAAGGATTTACGCCGCGCACGGGCTACCAGTCTGTCTCTGATTCCTACCACAACTGGATCTGCAACTGCGATCGGGTTAATTTATCCCGAACTCAATGGCAAACTCAACGGTTTGGCAGTACGAGTACCGCTGCTCAACGCTTCTTTAACAGACTGCGTGTTTGAAGTTGTGCGACCCACAACCGTAGAAGAAATTAATAGCTTATTAAAAACAGCTTCAGAACAAGCACCGCTCAAAGGAATTCTGGGATATGAAGAACGTCCTTTAGTCTCTATCGACTACAAAGACGATCCTCGGTCTTCCATCATTGATGCCCTCTCCACAATGGTGGTAAACGAGACGCAAGTGAAAATACTCGCTTGGTATGACAACGAATGGGGCTATGCCAACCGGATGGTTGAACTCGCCCGTAAAGTAGCTCTGAGTCTGAAAAAGTAATGGGCATGGGGCATTTGTCAAACAGCTTATTCTTTCTCCCTCTGCTCCCCCTGCCTCCCCTGCTCCCACTGCCCATCATCTCCCCACTCCCTCATGGTTTCTACTACAGCTCATAGCGCCAATTTTAAGAACTATATCCTAGTCACCCTCGCCTACTGGGGTTTCACACTCACCGATGGTGCCTTGCGAATGCTGGTGTTGCTATATTTCAACCAAATTGGCTATACACCGATTCAAATTGCCTTTCTGTTTTTGTTCTACGAAGTCTTTGGAGTTGTCACAAACTTTTTAGGCGGTTGGATTGGTTCTCAGTTCGGATTGAAGGTAACACTTTATAGCGGCATCGGATTACAGATTTTTTCTCTAGTCATGCTGTCATTCCTTAATCCAAATTGGGCACAGTGGATTGCAGTCAGTTATGTGATGGTGGCACAGGCATTTTCTGGGATTGCCAAAGACTTAACCAAGATGAGTTCTAAAAGTGCCATTCGGTTAGTGGTGCCTCAAGATGCTCAATCATCTTTGTTTAAATGGGTGGCGGTGCTGACGGGTTCTAAGAATGCTCTCAAAGGAGTTGGCTTTTTTATTGGTAGCGCTCTTTTGGCTGCGGTTGGCTTCATCAATTCCCTGTGGATTATGGCAGGGGGACTTTCCCTGATTATGTTTTCTGGGCTGATGCTGCCTAAAGGTATGGGCAAAATCAAGAAGAAGATCAAGTTTAGCCAGCTGTTTTCTAAGAGCGAAGAGATTAATATTCTCTCAGCGGCTCGATTTTTTCTCTTTGGTTCTAGGGATGTATGGTTTGTTGTGGGATTGCCAGTATTCTTACGTGGAACCTTGGGCTGGTCATTTTATCAGGTTGGTGGATTCTTGGCTTGTTGGGTAATTGGCTATGGCGTTATTCAGTTCTTAGCACCAACACTGATTCAGCGATTTGGTTCTGGTCGTCCACCGCAATCAAAGACCATCCAGTTTTGGACATTTACTTTAACAGTAGTTCCAGCCGCGATCGCTCTTGCTCTCCAATTAGGTATACCTGCAAACATTGCGATCGTTGGTGGACTCCTGGTTTTTGGCGTCGTGTTTGCCTTCAACTCAGCAGTTCACTCTTATTTAGTGTTGGCATTTACTGACGATGACAAAGTAGCGCTAAACGTTGGTTTTTACTACATGGCAAACTCAGGTGGTCGATTAGCTGGAACTGTTTTGTCAGGTTTGGTATACCAGTTTTTCGGGTTAGTGGGCTGTCTGTGGACATCCATGTTCTTTGTACTAGCAGCAGCATTAATTACTCTGAAGCTACCCGATCCTCAACCTAGTAAAGCGATCGCTTGGAAAGCGGGAGATGGGGATTAGGTCATTTGTCATTTGTCATTTGTCATTGGTCATTCCCCTCATCTCCACAACAATATTTCAGGCTTCACATCAATGAGTACGAATCCGCAAGCGAATAAAGCCCCAGTACAAGCAGGGAGTAATTTGAGTTTTTTTGAAAAATACCTTACTGTTTGGGTGTTTCTGTGCATCTTGGCGGGAATTGGACTAGGAAGATTATTTCCAGGTGTGGCGGTGACGCTGGATGCGTTGAGTGTTTATCAAGTGTCAATTCCCATTGCAGTTTGTCTCTTTTTCATGATGTATCCCATCATGGTGAAAATTGACTTCACCCAAGCTGCAAATGCTATCCGCGCTCCAAAACCTGTAATTCTCACTTTGGTTGTCAACTGGTTAATTAAACCATTCACGATGGTGGTATTTTCTCAGTTTTTCTTAGGTTGGTTATTTCGCCCGTTAATTACAGGCACAGAATTAATTCGCGGTGACGAAGTTGCGATCGCTAATTCCTACATTGCAGGTACGATTTTACTGGGAATTGCTCCTTGTACTGCAATGGTGCTGTTGTGGGGTTATCTTTCCTACGGCAATCAGGGGCACACCTTGGTGATGGTGGCGGTTAATTCTCTGACAATGTTGTTTTTATATGCACCTTTAGGTAGGTGGTTACTGGCGGCAAATGATTTAACAGTGCCGTGGCAAACGATTGTTTTGTCGGTGCTGATTTATGTCGGATTGCCTTTAATAGCAGGAATGTACAGCCGTTATTGGATTTTTCAGAACAAAGGTAAAGAATGGTTTGAACGGAGATTTTTAAAGTATCTCAGTCCAATTGCCATTACCGCCTTGCTGATGACTTTGGTTTTGCTATTTGCTTTTAAAGGTGAATTGATTGTTAAGAATCCCTTGCACATCTTATTAATTGCCGTGCCACTATTCATCCAAACTAATTTTATTTTCTTGATTAGTTATGTAGCAGCCTTAAAACTGAATATATCTTATGAGGACGCCGCGCCCGCAGCATTAATTGGAGCTAGTAATCATTTTGAAGTGGCGATCGCAACTTCTGTAATGCTGTTTGGCTTAAATTCTGGTGCTGCACTTGCTACAGTGGTAGGTGTTTTAATCGAAGTGCCAGTAATGTTGATGCTGGTTGAAGTTTGTAAGCGAACGGCATTTTGGTTCCCACGGGAGCCAGAAAAGGCAACATTGCGAGATCCAAGGTGTCATTGGTAATTCGTAATTCGTAATTAGGAATCAATATTGACATATATAGCCATTTTCAATTCGGTGAGGTACAGGTGTTCAAATAGACCTAACCCCCTAACCCCCTTCCCGAAGGCGGGAAGGGGGGAACAATTCAAAGCCTCTCTCCTCTTAGGAGAGAGGTTTGGAGAGAGGTCAAAATTGTACTTCACGCTTGTCGAGAATCGATATTTTGAAAATTCTACAAGGAGCAAAATCATGGCAGTGCTGAAAACTCATGTGGCTTTGAATGTTACTGACGTTGAAAAATCTGTAGCATTTTATCGGGCAATGTTTGGTGTAGAACCTGTGAAGTATAAAGATGACTATGCCAAATTTGATCTTTCTAGCCCAGCGCTAAATCTCACACTGAATTTAGCTCCTAGCATCCAGGCTGGTGGTGCATTGTCTCATTTGGGTGTACAAGTTGAAAGTACAGAAGAAGTACGAGCGGCTATACAAAGGTTTACGGAGTCAGGATTAGCATTATTTACTGAAGACAATACTGATTGTTGCTATGCTTTGCAAGACAAGGTTTGGGTAACAGATCCAGATGGAAACCGCTGGGAAATTTTTGTGGTGAAGGTGGGAGATACCGCGCCAGAAAAGAATTTGGTGACTACAGTTAATTCGACTGAGGTAGTCAAGGCTGTTAATAAGCCATGTTGTAGTTAGAGGAAACCTAACTATCAAAGTCACCAGAGGCAAAAGCCGCTTCTGGTGACTTTGATAGAGGAAATACAGGGGCAGGAATTATGAAAAAAGTAATGTTTGTTTGTACGCATAATTCCCGCCGTTCCCAAATGGCGGAAGGATTTGCAAGAACGTTAGGAGAAAATAAAATTGCTGTTACAAGTTCTGGTTTAGCACCAAGCGAGATAGATCCGATCACTGTTGAAGTGATGTCAGAAATTGGCATTGATATTAGCAATCAAACTTCTAAGCCTTTAAGTGATTTCAATGCCGATGATTATAATGCTGTGATTTCATTATGTGGTTGTGGTGTTAATTTACCCCAAGAGTGGGTATTAAGAGATGTGTTTGAAGATTGGCAACTTGATGATCCAGCAGGGCAATCAATTGAATATTTTCGTCGGGTTCGAGATGAAGTTAAAGAACGAGTTATAAAGTTAATTGAGAGACTTAATTAACAATTACTACAAGTATAAATTAGGTTAGCGATCGCTCGAAGTAACTTAGCTGGCTCCACAGGCTTGGTGATATGCTGCCCAAATCCGGCGGCAATTGCTTGTTGATAATCAACCTCACCAGCATAAGCGGTTATGGCGATCGCAGGAATTTTCCCGCCAAGTTCTGGTGACATAGCTCTGATTTGACGCATCAGCATATAGCCGTCTACTTCCGGCATTCCAATATCGCTTAACAGCAGATTTGGCTGGAACTGAGGCATAATTCGTAATGCTTCCATCGCAGATGCGGTCTGGATTACTACCGCGCCAGACTGCTCTAGAATGAAAGTAATTAACTCTCGTGTATCACGCTCATCATCCACCAGCAGAACTTTCAACCCATTTAGATCAGGTGAATCATCAAGTTGAGAGACAATCTGGTGGCTATTTAGATGAATCTTGAGCAACGGTAGCATGACTGTAAAGGTTGCTCCCTGTTCTTCACCCAAACTTTCTGCTTTAACTGTGCCGCCATGTAGCTCGACAATGTGACGAACAATAGCTAATCCTAATCCCAGTCCGCCGAATTTTCTGGTAGTTGCACCATCAGCTTGTCGGAAGTAGTCAAAGACATAAGGTAAAAAATCAGGGCTAATTCCTTTACCTGTATCACTGACTCGCAGCTGAACTTGAGAACCAACAGACTCTAAACTGATTTCTACCTCTCCACCTTGGGGTGTAAACTTAATAGCATTGGAAAGTAAATTCCAGATAACTTGCTGCAAGCGATTGGAATCACCTGTTACTAAGAATTTGGAGTCGCCACTTTGGTTCGCTTCCAGCGCAACTTGAATTTGAGAATTTTCTAATCCAAAATCTAAAATCGTAAATCGCAAATTGATCGATTTGGCTTCAGCCGCTAGACGTACAGTTTCTATGGCTGAAGCGATCGCAGTTGCCAGATTTACAGGAGCAATATTCAGACTAAGTTTACCTTGCAGAATGCGAGAGACATCCAGCAAATCTTCAATTAATTGGGTTTGCAACTTGGCATTGCGCTCAATGGTTTCGAGAGCGCGAGTGGTGGTTGCTTCATCATACTTTTTGGTTTGCAGTAACTTCGACCATCCCAGGATCGGGTTTAGCGGCGTGCGAAGTTCGTGAGAAAGAACCGCCAAAAATTCATCTTTGATCCGATTAGCTTGGATCAATTCCTCTTTCCTTCGCTGTAACGAAGCCATTAAATGAGAGCGTTCCAGAGCAACCGCTACCTGATCGGAGGTTGCTTGTAATAGAGTAATTTCCCCAGAAGTAAAGTGAGTACGGGTGCGACTGGCAAAAGAGAGAACACCAAGTAGCTTTCCTTGAGCAATTAATGGTTGACCGGCATAGGCTGTGATTTCCAAAGCATGGAGAATGTGGGCATGTGGATCGGTAGAGTGCAGCACATCGTTGATGACAATTTGACGGCGTTCTTGTGCTACCACTCCGCACATGCCATGATTAAATTCCAGATATTCAATTGCTTGAAATACTTCATCAGTAATGCCGTTCCAAGCTACTAACCGAAGTTTTTGCTTATTTTCGTGTGTATCGATTAGATAGTGGAAGTAAAAGTGCAAATCCATCTGCGCCGAGAGTTTGCTAAACAAGCTGTTCATTAAATCCAAAGGGCGCTCAGTTGAAAGCAAATCACTAGTTGTTTCCGAGAGCAATTTGAGTCTTTCGCTACGTTCTTGTAAAGCTTGTTCTGCAAGCTGACGTTCCCGAAGGGCGCGTTCGCGTTCGGTGATGTCAATTGCAACGCCTCCTACTAGACGTTGCCCAGATGCATTGGCAATGGGAAACTTATAGACTAAAAATTCGCCGAGAGTGCCATCTGTGCGTGGGGCAGACTCAATCGTTTGAACAACCTGATTCGTCTCGGCAACCATTCTAATGTTATCGAGGAGAGGTTGAGCGATTTGGGCTGGGTATAGCTCAAAAATATTTTTATGAATCGCTTTATTTACTGCTAAGTCAAATGTACTCAAATAAGTTGGACTGAGGTAAACTACACGCCCATCTACATTCGTAATCCATGCTGCGGCTGGAATATTGTCCATAAAAGCTTGGAATTGCTCTTGACTCTGACTCAGTGCTTTTTTAGCTTGTTTGAGATCACTAATATCCAGAATAAATGCGACTGATTTCTGTCGAGATTCTCCTAAAAGAGAGTAACCAACTACAACTGGGACAATAGAACCATCCTTGCGAATAAATTCTTTCTCATAAGGAGTACAGGTTCCCTTTGCTGTTGCCTCGGTAATAGCCAGTTCATCTAAATAAAGATACTCAGATGGCGTGATATCAGTCCACCGTAATCTACCTGCTTGGATATCCTCCTGGGTATAGCCGACAATTCGCAAAAACTCGTCATTGGCTTCGGTGATATTACCATTCACATCACCAAAAAGAATACCAACTACATTTGCTTTTACAAAACTCCGAAGCCGCTCCTCACTTGCTTGGACTGCCTTCTCTGCCTGCTTGCGTTCGCTAATATCTGTAGTGCTGCCAACTAAGCGTAGTGGGTTGCCATCAGCATCTCGCTGCACTATTATCCCCTGATCTAACACATAGATGTACTGATTGTTTTTATTGCGAATTCGATACTCGGCAGTATAGCGATCGCTATTTGCCAAAGCAACTCCCGCCTGATCTTCCACACGTTGCAAATCCTCTGGATGCACAAGTTCGCGCCACCAATTACCATTTGCTTCAGCTTCAGCGAGAGAATAGCCCAAAATTCGAGTTAATCCCTCAGTTCTTTCAACAGTATCCTCTTTTAAATTCCAGTCATAAATGAGACAGTTTACCGCAGATGCAGCTAACTCAAATCGTTCGTTAGCTAACCTCAGACGCTCCTCCTTCTCTCGCAAAGTTTGTTCTACTTGTTTGCGTTCACGTAGTGCAGCTTGCTGTTCGCTCAAATCAACAACGAAGCCAATAACCGTTTCTTCAGCATCTCCCACAAGGACAGAACCGAGCAAAACGGGAACTCTTGTACCATCTTTGCAGATATATTCCTTCTCAAAGGGCTTACATACTCCGGTGGTTTTCAGTTCTTGCACTGAACGCTCACTCAAAAGAAGATACTCTGGTGGGGTAATCTCGCGCCAGTTCATTCGGTTAGCGGACAAATCTTCTCGCCTATAGCCGAGCATTTTCAGAAAAGCATCATTGGCTGCCATGATGGAGCCGTTCTTCATATCAGTGACAATCACTCCAATGATGTTAGATTCTGCCAGTCGGCTAAACCGCATCTCGCTATTTTGCAACAACTTTAGGCTTGTCTCTGCCTTGCGTCTAGCAGTTCGCAACTCTGAAGAAAGGGCGGTAATTAAGAAGGATACTAATGAAAACGTCGTTAATCTTACCAAAACGTTTTGGCTGAAGAAATCGAAGGAGTAGACTGGCTCAATTAAAAAATATAGCGCAGTTGTCACAGAAAGAGCGATCGCTAACACTCCAAGTCTCATGCCGCCATACCAAGCGCTGACTGCCACCGCAGCATAAAATAATGTAAATACGCTCGGATCAAAAACTGGCAGCAGCAGTTTTGTCAGCAGCAACGCCGCTATGACTGCCACAATCATCACACCACAAGCTATGAACCGAGAACGCATCATCAAAATTTTTTCGGGTACTTTCACCATCATCTTAAGAGTCCTCCCGTTGCTCCGCTTTTGAGAGATACTCTTTCACTAGTGTTTTACCTGGTTTGCCCATTTTCTGTAACATTTCTTCAATTAGCTTTAGTGCCATCTGTGAAGGCACTGTAGATCCGTTCTCCCAGCGATTGATTGTTCGCAGAGAAACTCCCAACTTGGCTGCAAACTTTTCCTGAGAGAGATCGAGCTGCTGCCGCAGTTCACGGATTAAATCTGAAATTTTTAGTGGCTTTCCTAGTTCCATAGTAGGAAGATTAAGACAGGTGTCTCGCCATTTGTCTCCAGCTTGAGGAAGAATTTAAATAGTCATTAGTTATTATCAATTTCATCTTTTGGCGAAATACCAATATTCATTTATCAATGTTCACTGGTTATTGTTTACTGCAAAACCTATCTATAGTAATCCTATTTGATTTATGAAAATGCGCGGTGTCTGAGATCCCCGACTTCTTTGAGAAGTCGGGGATCTAATTTTTCACAAATGATTTACGATTGCTATATAAAATAAATATTAAATTTATCTGATATGTGACGCCACAATAGTATTCTTTAAGGCGATTTAATGATTATTAGCCATCACACACCGCCAAAAATTTATGGGTGGTGTGTTACATTCTCGTGCTTTCTACGCAACTTAATTTTTTATATATTAGGACTTACGCAAAAATAATTGAAAAGCCGATTATTCCGTAGCGGTAATTCATGAATTACCGCTACTTACGACGTATTTTGCGTAAGTCCTATATATAAAGGATATCTATATATAAGTTTTGCTTAATGTTTTCCATTGATAAATTTTTCAGTTGGTAATTTTGGCAACCAAATCTGAAACGGGTTTCCAAGTCTGTAGTTAATTTTACTTCTATGGTAAGATGCTAATGGCAAAATTATATAGCTATGATGCACTTTTAATAAAAATTTTGCCTGATTTTTAACCGTTTTGATTAATCAACATTCCGAAAAACTCCTAAACACTCAACTGGAAAATTTACCAGGTGAAGGTTATGTATTTAACTGGTTTGACTGGTTTTGTCTTTGGTATCCTCCAGGTTGGCTAATTTTATTCAACCGCCATTGGCAGCACTATCACGCCGACCCCGATGGTTGGAATTGGCTAGAGTATGGATTATTTTTAATTCCTGGCGGATTTTATCTAGCATTGCTGAGTCGCTGGTTGCGTCTGGGTTTTCGTTCACCCCGAAAAGAAGTTGGTGAATTTGATCCCAAATATCAACAAGCTTTTCGCCAGGAAGTTCTTGGCCCCATCGTTAAATCATATTTTCGGGGAGAATTGCAACAAGTTGAAAACTTGCCGCCAACAGGGCCATTGATTGTGGCAATGAATCACGCGGGGATGTGTTTTCCTTGGGACTTTTTGACCTTGGGTTATTTATTAAGTGAAACCAGAGGATGGGTGGTACAACCCGTAGCAAGTCCAGCATTATTTGAGCATCCTTGGGTGACTTGGTGGCTACCACCTAAATGGTCGCAGGTTTTAGGTGGTGTGCGAGCCGAATTAGATAATTTTGAGTCAGCGATGGCTGCGCCAACGCCTACAGCGAACGCTCAAGGTAAAATTCTCTTATATGCACCCGAAGGTATCCGCGGCCCTTTGAAAGGTTGGAAAAGACGCTATCAACTAGAAAAATTTGATGTGAGTTTTATTCAGTTGAGCGATCGCTATCATATTCCCATTCTCCCAGTAGTTTGCATCGGTAGTGAATCTCTACATCTTTGGGCTGTTAATTTCACCAAATTGCAACGAGTAGTCAAATTACCATTCTTGCCTTTCTCGCCTTTGATGCTAGTCTTACTCCTGTTTCCATCAATGGGAATTTGGGCAATGAGAACTCGTCTGCGTTATTTTATTCAGCCTTTAGAACCAGCAGGATTAGACGCTGACTCAAATAAAGGACGTACAGCAGCTTATCGACAGGCGCAGCAATTACGAGAAAAACTGCAACTTCAAATTCATCAGTTTTTGGGTAAATCTTAATACTACAATCTTAAATTCGTTGATTCTATCACAACACCGTTCATTTAAGACAAAAAGCCTCATGTAGAGACGCGATTTATCGCGTCTTCAAAGACCAATTACCTACACCAAT
>NZ_JBDNJQ010000069.1:0-40432 GCF_051172895.1 Nostoc sp. CALU 1950
GAAAATGCGCGATGTCCAGATCCCCGACTTCTCGAAGAAGTCGGGGATCTAATTTGTCACGAATGATTTAGGATTGCTATATGCAGATTTAGTTGTCTTGATTCTGACTTCTGAATTCTGAATTCTTTTTCAACAGATATTTGTACAAACAAAGTTAATTACATCTGCAAGTCCAGACTGAGTTTTTAAATTAGTAAAAATAAAAGGTTTATCACCGCGCATTTTTTTAGCATCTCGTTCCATCACACTTAAATCTGCACCAACATAAGGTGCTAGGTCAATTTTGTTAATCACCAACAAGTCAGACTTGGTAATACCGGGGCCACCTTTGCGGGGAATTTTATCACCAGCCGCAACATCAATGACATAAATTGTTAAATCCACCAATTCTGGACTAAAAGTAGCAGCCAAATTATCACCGCCACTTTCCAAAAAGACCAAATCCAAATCGAGAAAACGTTCTTCTAACTGTTCAATTGCTGCCAAATTCATCGAAGCATCTTCGCGGATAGCAGTATGAGGACAACCACCAGTCTCTACACCCAAAATGCGATCGCTAGCCAACGCCTGAGAACGCACTAAAAACTGAGCATCCTCCTGAGTATAAATATCATTCGTCACCACCGCAATTTGATACTGCTCACTCAATCCCTTACACAAAGCATCCACCAAAGCCGTCTTCCCCGAACCCACCGGGCCAGCAACTCCCACTCTAAATGTATTCATTCTTATTTGTCCTTTGTCATTTGTCATTTGTCCTTTGTCATTTGTCATTTGTTATTTGTCATTTGTCATTTGTCATTTGTTATTTGTCATTTGTCATTTGTTATTTGTCATTTGTTATTTGTTATTTGTTATTTGTTATTTGTCACTTTCGCTTGGTAGATGGTTATTAGTTATTAGTTTTTGACTAATGACCAATGACTAATGACCAATGACCAATGACTAACTCCTAAACAACCTTGTATACTGCGTTTCATGCTGCATACTTGCCAGCGATAAACCCCAACTACAACAGGCAAGTTGATCATCCTCCAACGTTAGAATTTCCAACGCCGCAGCACTGAGTAATGGTTGCAAATCTAGCAATAACTGCTGTCCTGCTGTTTGTCCAAGGGGAATAAGTTTCACGCCAGCAGTAATCAAATTACTTGCCCAACTGTGCAGATATCCAAGTAATGCAGCTTTGATATTAATTTGCCAATGGGCAATGGCAATACCAAAAGCGATCGCATAATTGCAAGGATTACCCACAGCATTGGCAATAGGTACAATCTGAGGTTCTAGTTTACCAAGTAATTGGATGAGCGATCGCCCCATCTGCCAACTAGAGGCGCGTAATTCTTCTGTTTCCCTAGCGGCGGATAACCAGAGATTCCAACGGCATAGCGACTCTACATCATTCATTTTTGCGGATTGCTGCGATCGTACCATCACCGCCGCCTCTAACCGAATTGCCCCGCAGAGCAACTCCGCTTTTAACCAAAGTTTGAGATGTAAGGCGTTGGCGATAATACCATTTTCTACGAGCGTTTCCAAGCCTTCAGAATAACTATATGCTCCCACAGGCAACGCGGGGCTAGCCAGTTGTAAAATACTCAAAAATTGACTATCAGTGAGCATGATGGTGTTGTCCATAAGCTCCTAATTCTGGCTGAAATGGTAGAATTTCCTCTTTAACTTCTAACCCCAATTGTTCCAACATTGTGCGTAAAACCGAGTCTGAAGACAAGCGTAAATAAGTTGGAGTAATTTCTACAGGTACATGACGATTTCCTAGATGGTATGCCGCCCGTAAAAATAAAAGTGGTGTTTGGGCAAAGGCAGTCAACACTAGTTCTGGTTTAGCAGTAATTCTGATTAAACTCCTATGGGTTTCTTCTTGCAGAATATCGCCATCGTGTAAAACAGTTCCTCTGGGTAAATGTAAAAATATAACTTTACCATCTTCAGTTTCAAAGCGATGACGACTGCGGGTCCGTTCTTCTGCTGTCAGCGCCAGAGTAAAAGTAACTGCGGCATCGTGATTAGGTGGTTTAAGTTGATTAAATGTCAGCATACAAAGTTTTGCTTGATCTTTCGCTTTTCATTATGGTTCTAATTTAAATACCATAACTGCCTTGCCCAAAGGAAAGATAAAATTAAGCAAAGAAGGCAGTAAGTCAAACGGGAACAATCATGAACCAAGCCATTGAGGGAGTACGCTGGACAATTCACGATTTAGAGGTTCTACCCGAAAATGAGTGGACACATTATGAAATTATTAATGGAGAACTCTTTGTGACTCGCACTCCTCACCGCCGTCATCAACAAGTTTGTGTTAAAATCGCTCGACAACTCGATGTTTGGTCAGATTCGAGTGGTTTAGGAGAAACAATTGTCGCTCCAGGTGTGATTTTTTCGCAAGCAGATAGCGTTATACCGGATATAGTTTGGGTAAGTCGAGAACGACTAGCGCAAATTGAAGATGAAGCAGGACATTTGACAGGCGCACCGGAGTTAGTAGTAGAGGTTTTATCCCCTGGTAAACAAAACGAACTTCGAGACAAGGAAGCAAAACTGAAACTTTATTCAATTCAAGGCGTGCGTGAGTATTGGATTGTCGATCGCTTTACGAAACAAGTCGAAGTTTATCGCCGAGAAAAAGCACAGTTAGTTTTAGTTGCTACTTTGTTAGGCGATGATGAAATCACATCGCCACTTTTACCAGGATTTTGTTGTTCTATCGGTTTATTTTTTCCTGAATAATCGCAAAATCGAGAATATTTCTGTAAACTTAACCATTAAAAATTAGGAAACCACAGCAAGAATAAAGCCAATATTGCGGGTATTGATTGGATTAAAAATGCTGTTGGACGTTTCAAGGTAATGCTACCAAAAATACCTGCGATCGCTACACAAATTAAAAAGAAAATCACAATCGATGAAGGCTCAACTTGTGGAACCTTTTGTGAGATAAATAATCCCCAGATTAAGCCAGCAGCAAGAAATCCGTTGTATAAGCCTTGATTTTGAGCAAGAATTTCAGAAATTTGCTCTGGAGTGAAATCTCCGACTATTCTTTCCTGAACAAATTTTGTCTTCCAGAAAAACATCTGCACAACTAGAAAAAGGATATGTATGAATGCAATAATGCCTATGAGTACCTTGACAAATACTTCCACGGTTACTGGTCTCCTAGAATTTAATTATTAACAGACTATACTAGTAAATCAAACCTCGTTATCTTGAAAATATAATTTAGGACTTACGCAAAAATAATTGAAAAGCCTATTATTCCGTAGCGGTAATTCATGAATTACCGCTACTTACGACGTATTTTGCATAAGTCCTATAATTATTGAATTTCAACTTTTGCAGATTCAATATTCAGATGACTATACTGAGATGAGAGATTTTTTAATTCTTCCATATTTTCTACATATTGAGCATCTATCAGTAAATTACTAGCTTGGGCTTGTAGTAGGCGATAACTCCCAGCTTTTTGTTTGACTGGAAAGGCATTACCAATGGCTTGAATAGTTATGATTACTGCCCCTAAAACACTAGTGGCAACTTTTTTATTTTGCTCATCTATTTGGTTTAAAGAAGCCAAAATAGTAATCATTAAAGTGAGAATGATAGTGGTAATTGTTAAACTTGCATCCCAACTTCCATTGATTCGTCTGAGTCTGCTAGTATGGTGAGTTAGTTTCTCAATGTCATCCTGTAATTTTTTTCTTTGATCTTGAAAATCTTGCACTTCAGCCTTCTCCTATATATGAAAACACTTTGGTTAGTTCGATGATTTGAGATTCTATTGAGAATAGAGTTTTATGAATTACAAAGACAATATTTACCCCATATCATCTAAAATATGGGATAAAAATAATTAAAACATTACAAGGATTCTTGCAATTATGCCAGTAACATTGGAGTTCCTTTCCAATAGTATTCAGATTCGCCACAACTCCAGTGATTTCTCCTTGGGAACGTGTGGGGGCATCAGAACCAGCAAGTTCGTTAAGCAGTTGAAAATAAACACTTTGATAAGGGATAACTCTGAACAGATTTGAGCAACTTTTATTTTGCCTTAATTAAATTGATACCCCGAACTAGATCGCTCTGTCAGTAAGAAAAAGTGTGCTAGTTTATGTAAAAAATTGTAAACTTTGCCATAATCTTCCCAGCAAGACCAGACAAGTTAAATACTTAAACGATACGTGGATCTTGTTGAGCGATGACAGGGGAAGAGGCACTCAAATTAGTCGATGCTGTTTTACGCTCTACGATCTTGGAGCAAGGACTAAATGATATTCAGTCTGTAGTCTTTCTCGAAAGTTGGATTGGACACACTTATGCGGAGATTGCGGTTAAACTAGGTTATGATTGTGACTATGTTAAACAGGTAGGTTCGCAATTGTGGCGATCGCTCTCCCAAGTAATTGGCGAAGAAGTCTCTAAAAAAAATATCCAAACTATTCTGCATCGCTATCAGCAATCCCAAACCAGTACACAAGATTGGGGAGAAGCCGTTGATGTCTCCCGATTTTACGGTCGCCAAGCTGAACTGCAAACTTTATCAACATGGATTGGCAAGGAGCATTGTCGTTTTGTCGGGATTTTTGGACTCGGTGGAATTGGCAAAACTACTCTCTCGGTGAAACTTGCCGAGCAAATTCAGTCCCAGTTTGAATATGTAATTTGGCGTAGTTTACAGCAAGCATTGCCACTAAATACCTTACTGGGCGAGATTTTGCCGATTTTAATGGGTTCAGAGGCAACAATCGATAGTTCAATTAATCTTTTGATGAAACAGTTGCAGCAAAAGCGTTGTTTGTTAGTTCTTGATAATGTCGAGTCAATTTTACAAAGTGGAAACCGGGGGGGAGAGTACCAACAAGGGTTTGAAGCATACGAACAGCTATTTGAGCGGATCTGCGATGAACTCCACCAAAGTTGTCTGATTGTCACTGGACGAGAAAAACCAGGTAAAATTGCAATCCGATCAGGAGAAAACTTACCAGTGCGATCGCTCTGTTTGTCGGGACTATCAGTAATAGAAGGTGAGCAAATACTGATCGCTAAAGGGTTAGATAAAGCACCTCAACATCAAAACTTGGTCAATTACTTTGGTGGTAATCCACTCGCTCTCAAAATTGCTGCAACCGCTATTCAAGATATATTTTGTGGTGATACACAAGCATTCTTGGCACAAGGTAATACTCTTTTTAGCGATTTATGGGACTTACTCAAGCAACAGTTTGAGCGTTTACCGCCTCTGCAACAGCAGATTATGTACTGGCTAGCGATTAACCGAGAAGGGGTAACGCCAGCGAAGTTACAAACTGAAATATTGCCGCAAGTATCTTGGCGAGAACTCTTGGAAGCCTTGGAATCACTCAAGGGACGCTCTCTCGTGGAAACAAGAACCACAGGGTTAACGCAACAACCCGTAATTATGGAATATGTTACAGAACAATTTATCCAAACTATTGAGTGGGAACTTACTACAGGCGAACTCAATTTATTCAGAACTCATGCCTTAATTAAAGCCCAAACTCAAGACTACGTGCGCGAAGCACAAATTCAATTTCTTTTGCACCCCTTAGTGGAGCGACTTTTAACCCACTTCCACACACAAGCCCAACTTGAGGCGCACCTTTGCCAAATTTTAGCTAAATTGCGATACCAAGCAGCAGTGCAAACAGGCTATGCAGGGGGCAATCTACTGAATCTATTTTCTCACTTGCAAACCGATCTGAGTGGCTTTGACTTTTCTTATCTGGCTATTCGCCAAGCTTACTTAGCCAATGCTACATTGCACAACACTAATTTTACTGGCGTTAATATTAGCGAAACCGTCTTCGCCGAAACTTTTGGTGGTGTACTCAGTGCTGCTTTTAGTCCAGATGGAGAGTATTTAGCTACCGGTGATACCAAAGGTGAAATTCAAATTTGGGATAGTGGCACTGGCAAACAACTAATTCGTTGTCGGGGACACCAACATTGGACATGGGCTGTAACTTTTAGTCCAGACGGGCGGTATCTGGCTAGCGCTGCTGATGATTATTTAGTGAAGTTATGGGATGTGGAAACTGGGCAATGTCTGCACACATACAAAGGACATACATATTCAGTTAATGCCGTTGCTTTTAGTCCTGATGGTAATATCCTTGCAAGTTGCGGTCAAGATTTAACTATTCGTTTGTGGCAGATTGGATCAGAAAAGCTTAAGCGAGAAGTTCAGACTTTAGTTGGTCATGAAGGTCGAGTGTGGGCGATCGCTTTTCACCCTGATGGTCAAATTCTTGCCAGTTGTGGAGAAGATTGTACAATTCGCCTGTGGGATATAACTACTGGTACGAACCTTGGTGT
Source organism: Nostoc sp. CALU 1950 (assembly GCF_051172895.1). Lineage (NCBI taxonomy): Bacteria > Bacillati > Cyanobacteriota > Cyanophyceae > Nostocales > Nostocaceae > Nostoc > Nostoc sp. CALU 1950. The sequence goes on from NZ_JBDNJQ010000069.1 coordinate 6,358, forward strand.
TTGGCAAGCACATGATCGCTGGGTGCGATCGCTGGCATTTAGCCCAGATGGTCAGTTACTCGCAAGCAGCAGCTATGATAATACGATCAAACTTTGGGATGTAAAAACCCAAGAATGTCTTCAAACCTTACGCGGACATCGACAGACAGTAACAGCGATCGCATTTAGTCGAAAGGGTCAACAGTTGGCTAGCAGCAGTTTTGACCGCACTGTAAAATTATGGGATGTCGTCACCGGAAATTGTCTGAAAACCTTTCTCGGTCATACCAGCCGAGTTTGGACGGTTGCTTATCATCCCAATGAGCAACAATTGGTCAGTGGTGGCGATGACCACGCCACCAAACTATGGAATATTCAAATAGGACGCTGCACAAAAACATTCAAAGGACATACCAATAGTGTATTATCCCTGGCTCTAACTCCAGATGGCGACTATCTAGCAAGTGGACACGAAGACCAAACAATTAAGTTATGGAATATCAAAAACGGTATCCTAATGCAAACATTACGGGAACATACCAACCGCGTATGGTCGGTGGCGTTTCAACCTAATAGCCAGCATCCTTTACTCGTCAGTGGTAGTGCAGACCATAGCATCAAATTATGGGACTGGAAGTTAGGAACCTGTCTACAAACCTTACACGGCCATACTAGCTGGGTTTGGACAGTTGTTTATAGTCCAGATGGCAAACAGTTAGCCAGTAGCAGCTATGACCAAACCGTGAAACTTTGGGATATTAGCACAGGTGAATGCTTGAAAACTTTCAAAGGACATACTAGTTCAGTTGTTTCAGTCGTCTTTAGTCCAGATGGTCAACTGCTGGCAAGTAGTGAGTTTGACGGGATGATTAAGCTGTGGGACGTTAAAACTGGAGAATGCTGGCAAACTTTAAAAGGACACACCAACAGCGTGTGGTCAGTTACCTTTAGCCCTAACGGAAAGTGGTTACTAAGTACGAGTTTTGACCAAACCCTCAAACTGTGGTTAGTTTCCACAGGAGAATGTCTTCAAACTTTTACAGGACATGAAGGCCCCGTTATGGTGGCGCGATTTAGTCCAGATGCTCAGTTTATTGTTAGTGGTAGTTTAGATCGCAATCTGAAACTCTGGGATATTTCTACAGGAGAATGCTATCAAACTTTGGTGGGTCACTCAGAGCTTATTTATAGTTTGGTGGTAGCTTCTGTCCCAATTGGAGATGCAACTTCTGCCAGACTGACTGCTTTCAGTGGTAGCTTAGACGAAACTCTCAAAGTCTGGGATTTGCAAACTGGTAAATGTGAGCAAACTTGGAGAGCGCCTCGCCCCTACGAAGGTATGAAGCTTGAACAAATTCAAGGGTTAACAGAAGCTCAATTGGCAACTTTGCAGGCTTTAGGTGCTGCTGCTTAGTAGTTTGTCAAGCCAACTTCAATACGATTCAAAGAGCAAATACTCAACTTACAGCCAAGGCAATTCCATTGCCTGCGGCACACTGCGTGAACGCGGCTACACAAACATAGACGCTTTGCGGCTACTCTTACGAGAACGCTTTCAGCGTTAGCCACCCACAGCGTAGTCCGCGGAGGTGGACTAAGGAAAAATTGAGGGTTTGAAACCCAGGAAGGTGGGTAAAGCCTCGTGTAGCTGCGGTTTCTAACCGCCCTTTTATAAATTTAAAGGGACGACTCCAACAGGTGAAATCGTCCCTTTAAACTTATAAAAGTGAGATATTCTATCTGCTTACCCTGGAAGGTTCAACCCACTCATCCCAAGAGCTATCGTAGCCATCATAAGTAATTTTATAAAGTTCGTTACTAACTTCTAAAACCTGCCCTTGATACCATTTCCCCTTCCACAAAATTCTCACTGCATCTCCAGCTTCAAATGATGCGCGGAAGCGTCCAGTGCCAACCCATTCATTCCAGGAGCTATCGTAACCTTCGTATGTAATATAGCAATTATCATTATTAACCTTAAGTACCGTTGCCGGATACCATGCTTCCTTCCAAAGAACCTCAGCCTTTTGCCCTACAGAACAAGGTGAAGCAGCAAAAGCGCTAGGAATTAATGTTCCTACCCAAGTTGCCATGAATATAGCGCCAAACAATACTTTGTTTTTCATGATTATTTCTATCCTCAAATAGTAAAACTGAATTTTGATGATGATTTATGAAAATCTACTTCAAAATTTGCAACTAACTGTTACTATTTTCGTGGGATTTATTTAGCGATCGCCTCAGCAAAAATTATGAATTTTCACCGCCATTTGTGAAGATATTGCATCTAAAATTAATAGTATCTATCGATTTTATTTACTTGAAATTCTTAGAGCCTTTGAATCACTTCTACAATTTCAAGGGACTGCACGCTTACAAAGACAAGTTCCACCCCCATCGGGAAGCGCGTTATTTGGTTTACCCAAGTTTAGCTGCCTTACCCGATGTAGTTGTAGCATTGATTCGCGCAGATTCAGGCGATCGCCTCTTTGATTATCTCAAACCCGGAGTGTGAACTAAATAATTAATAGAGCAGGCTTTTCGGCCTACCTCACAAGACTTAACTCCTAGTTTCAATATCGTATAGATTGCAGAGGGTAAGGAGTTTTTGTTTGAAGCGATCGCGCACATTTTCAGGTAATATCACAACACAATCTGGCGCATACTGCATCACTTCGCGGCTAAACCAAAATGTACTAGATACTCGCCTAACAACTCGCCGGACTCGCGGTTTATCTGGTAGCCACTCATTGATATTGTCTTCTGGTTTAGCTTGATAGGCAAAAGCCAAGCCAGCAAATAAATGCATTTCTACTTCTATCTCAGCCAAACTTCGCCAATCACCAGAAATTGGCATGACAGCAGCTTCAGTAATCCTGTCTAATCGCAAACTCCAGTTGTGAACCAGTTCTGGGATATCAAAGTTTCCTTCTGTCTCTTCGCACCAGCAATCAAGATATACCCGCTTTTCGTGGGGTGTAACTTTGGCATGGCGAACGGTAAAATTAAACACACGCTCTGCTGCATCCTGATAGGAAAGCTGAAAAGGCTGTTCGCGCAAGATGTAACGGTCTATTTCTAAGCGCCAAGGTGGGGGCAAATTCTCTAGGAAACGTTCGATTTCGCCTCGCAACGGTAATGATAGTTCGCTGCGTTCCAGAAGTAAGTTTGCAATGATTTGGGCTTGTTCAATTTGCCCGATGTCTGTCAACGCATTGATACATCTATGTAATGCCCTGATGCGTGGTTCTTTCCAATCGTTATTGTTACCGATGAGTAACTTACGTTGAGCGATCGCTTTAATTAACTTAGAAATGTTAGGCTCTTCTCCCCACATCATACCGAATTCACGAGCGATCGCTTCTAGCTCGGCTTTATCATGTTCTGATATCGACAGTGTAATAGATTGACCTTTTCGACTCATTAAAATTGTCCGTATACTTTGTACATATTTTCTCTTGTCAACTTCTATTTTGCGTGCCAATATAGTTTTTAACAACCAGTTACGGACACTATTTAAGTGTATATCCGAATATAGAATTAGGAGAAGAGGATTCATTGAGAAGAATTACGACAAATTTGGAGAAGTATCAATGACTAAGAACGATTTACTATCTCGAATTTCCATTGATCCCAATATTTGTTTCGGTAAACCTTGTATTAAAGGTCATCGTATTTGGGTTAGTTTAATTCTCGACCTTCTTGCAAGTGGAGAAAAAATAGAGACAATTTTAGAAGAATATCCTGGTTTAGAACGACAAGATATCCTAGCCTGTATTGCATACGCTGCGGAGATGACAAGAGATAGCTATGTAGAAATTCCTTTAGGGTTGCAAAAGGAATCAAAAAAGTGAATATTAAACTTGATGAAAATCTTGGTAGTTTGCGAGTAGCTACATTATTGCGTCTTGCAGGACATGATGTTGCCACTGTCCGAGAACAAGGTTTAATTTCAACTCATGATGAGGAATTAATTGATATTTGCCGTAGCGAGAATAGATGTTTAGTAACGATAGATAGAGGATTTGGAAATCGTCTTAAATATAATCCTTCTCACTATACAGGAATTATAGTCATTCGTTTACCATCCCGTCCTAGTTTTGAAGATTATCGTACAGTTACAGAAACTCTAATTGCTGGGCTTGAAGCAGCAGATGTGACTGGTAAATTATGGATAATTCGACAAGGAAGTATTCAAGAATATCAGGATATTGAGGTGGAAGGAAAAGACAAATGACGGAAGCATACAAAATTACTCTCAAGCCTGTTTACTCGCAAACCGTCCCGACACCTGACGGAGTGAAATTACCTAAAGATTGGTTGCTTTCTTGGCATCAAGCCGCAACTTTAGAAGCGTTGCGCGATCCAAATATTGATGTCGTGTTCAACACTGCGATGACTGGCGATGGTAAAAGTCTAGCGGCTTACCTAGAAGTGCTTCAGGGTGAATTTTCTGCGATCGGACTTTACCCAACCAATGAACTCGCCCGCGATCAAGAAACGCAGATTAGAGGATATGTTGAGAAATTCCAGCCAGAGAATCAGCCGCGTGTAGTGCGACTGAGTGGGGCTGATTTAGAGATTTATGCCGAAAATGAAGGATTGAAAAAAGGGGCTGCACTACTAACTCTTGCTGGACAATCCGAAATATTTTTAACAAATCCTGATATTCTCCACTACCTTCATCAAGGAGCTAATCTAACTGAGAATGATAGCCCTGATAAACTATGGAATAGAATTAATAAAGATTTTGACTTGTTTATTTTTGATGAATTTCACGTTTTCGCAGCTCCACAAATTGCTAGCGTGATTAACACTATGTTGTTAATTCGCTGTACAAATCGCCGCAAAAAATTTCTGTTTCTCTCAGCTACACCAGATATAAACTTAATTGTACGGTTAGAAAAAGCAGGATTTCGTTGTAAAGAAATTGATCCTTTAAAAGAAATTAAATATCAATTTCCCGATACACCAGAAGAAGGTCAGCAACTGCAAACACAGGGCTGGCGACAAGTAGCACGGACAATTGCGCTGAATTTTATTCCTTTGGAACCATCGTTTAAAGCTTCGGAAACCTGGCTAAAAGAAAATAGTGAGTTAATTTTGGCTCAGTTTCAGCAGTATCCAGGAAGTAAAGGCGCAATCATTCTTAACTCAATTGCAGCAGTCAAACGCCTTACTCAATTTTTTCGGGAAATATTACAGCCTTACGGATTGAAAGTTGGAGAGAATACAGGGCTATCAGGAAAAGGAGAAAAAGAGCGAAGTCTTGCTGCTGACTTGGTTATTGGTACTAGCACAATTGATGTAGGGGTTGATTTCAAAATCAATTTTCTAATTTTTGAATCATCCGATGCAGGTAACTTTATCCAGCGTTTAGGACGCTTAGGAAGGCATGACGAATATGAGAAAGATGGACAGATAGTTAAGTTTGAGAATTTTACAGCTTTTTCTCTAGTTCCTAACTTTTTGGTAGAGCGATTGTTTAAGGGTGATACTCCACCATTAGAAGTGAATAGTATTTACGATCGCCCCTTTTTTCACAATACAATTACTGAGAATTATCGACAAATCAACGATTTTCGTGGTTATTATCGTCGTTGGGGGGCTGTGCAATCATTTTGGCTGTTTTATCAGTTGAGCGATCGCACAATTAAACAACAGTATGCACAAAGCCGAGACAAGTTTCAAGAAGCCTGTGAACAATTATTTGAAACTAGTCTAAAGTCACAAGCTGGACGTATTCAAGGATGGGCGAAAGATTGGCAAGCACTTTCTGGTAAATCAGGAAATCCTATTGCTGAGGATGCTGCTAGTTTTCGAGGTTCAAGTCCTTTGCAATGTGGTTTATACGACTTAACAGAAGAAAACGAGGCAGATAGGTTTAAAACCTACGATTTACCGGGTATTTTGGGCAATTTAGAAATTGAAATGTGGACGGAAGCGGCATTTATACGGACCCTCAAAGAAACCGTAGAACGCACCGGACAATCCATTGCCAAAGGCAGATTTGCTCATTGTCTAGCATTTATGAAGTTGCGTTCTTACCGAGAGGAACGGCTGAACTGGAAATTTACCTATTCTGGAAACTTGCAGCCAATTGCTGACGCTTGGAAAGTTCAGGTTTTGACTGGTGTGGAAATTTGGCAACCTGACAACTATTGGGTTGGGGAAATTAACAAACGCCTAAAAAAGGAAGGTTTGGTTTGTTACGTGATTCGCCGTCCTCTTGCTGAAGTGCGGATGCGGCTAAGACTACCGATGAATTTTCAGATTTATGGCATCAGCGATCAGTATAGCTTTCATGATGCTACTGCGCCCTATGCGATCGCTTTTGGCCACTCTGCGCTGCTGCTGGATACGCTTGCTTACACGTTTAAAAGCAAAGGAGATGAGATATGGATTGCTTGAGGTTCAATCCCTGATAGGGATTACTTACGGGCTACATAACAGGCTATCTGCGAGGACTGATTGTGTATTTCAATCCCTGATAGGGATTTTTTTACCTCGTTTGCACAAATTAGCACAAATTTAAAAAATAGTAAATTTAAAAGTTCTCTAGTCACACAATCATAACTCGCTGATTAGACTGTTACTTGTATAAACACGATGACAGTATATTCAATGGTCTAAGGAATATAAAAGAGATATACTCAGAGCAACAAGCTTAAAAGGAAAAGCTCAAATGCTCGACCCGAATACCGACTCCCACTTATTGAGCTGGGTAATGAATGCTGACATCAACCAGATTCAGCAGATCCATCAAGCCCTTACACTTCGTCTATCTGGCAAAGTATGTGAGCATGACCGCCGTATCAGTGCTTTAGAAAACAGGATTGACAAGCTAGAAACAACTTCATCCTTAAACGAAGCTCAACTTCAGGAGTGTCAGGATTCAGTGAGCCTTTTAAAGACAGAAATGAGATACACAGTTTCTCGAAATGAAGACTTGCAAAACCTTGTAGATTTCCATTGTCCACCGGAATAAGGTGTTTTGTTTTTTACAATTCAAAGACCCGCAGAAAGTCTACTGTCAACAGATAGCTAACCTATGAACGAACAAAAACTTTTGGAAAGAATCACAGTCAACCCTCAAATATTTGGTGGTAAACCAATTATTCGAGGTCGCCGCCTAGCTGTTGAACATATTTTAGGGATGCTTGCAGCAGGGGATACTATCGAAACCTTGCTAGAAGCTTATCCCTGGTTAGAACGAGAAGATGTGCAAGCCTGTTTAGTTTATGCACCTCGGCTAGTTGGTCATGAATAACTTGAATGTTTTCCGCTATGAGTAACCCAATTTCAGACAATTACAGACATTTGCTAATGGAAATACAACAGCGTATTCGTTCAGCCCAGTATGAAGCACTAAAAGCAGTTAATCGGGAAATGATTAACCTCTACTGGGACATTGGACAGATAATTGTTACTCAACAGCAGGGCGCTAGCTGGGGAAAATCCGTAGTAGAACAGTTAGCAAAAGACTTACAAGCAGAGTTTCCAGGAATTAGCGGATTTTCTGCTGCTAACCTCTGGCGGATGAGGCTTTTTTATGAATCCTATGTCAACAATGAAAAACTCGCACCAATGGTGCGAGAAATTGGATGGAGTCACAATCTGGTCATTGTAGAGAAGTGCAAAGATGACCTAGAACGGGAATTTTATATCAGAATGACTCGTAAATTTGGCTGGACAAAGAATGTTTTGATTCACCAAATTGAAAATCAAACCTATGAAAAGACTCTGTTGAATCAGACTAACTTTGATAAAACTGTTCCAGCAGAGATCCGTAATCAATTAAAACTAGCTGTAAAAGATGAATATACTTTTGATTTTTTAGAACTAGCAGATGAACACAGTGAACGACAGCTAGAACAGGCGATTTTAACAAGAGTTGAACCATTCTTGCAAGAAATGGGTGGGATATTTGCTTTTATCGGTAGTCAATATCGGCTAGAAATTGATGAAGAAGAATATTTTATAGATATTTTATTATATCATCGCCGCTTAAAGTGTTTGGTAGCGATAGAACTGAAAATTGGTAACTTTTTACCTGAATATGTAGGCAAGATGCAGTTTTATTTAGCTGTTTTAGATGACACGGTAAAGCTACCTGATGAAAATCCTTCTATTGGAATTATTCTTTGCAAGTCTAAGCAAAGAACGATTGTTGAATATGCGTTGAGGGAATCTAATAAACCAATTGGTGTAGGAACTTATCAAGTGGTTTCAACATTGCCTCAAGAATTAAAAAATCAGCTTCCGGCTCCAGAGCAAGTTGCCAAGTTGCTAGAAGGCGTGGAGTAAAAAAATGGAGTTTGAAAATGTCTAATGATGATTGGTTATCAGGTGATTTTGGTTTTGATGGTGATTCTTCAGACCGTACCATTGAAACCGAAGGTGAGTTACTAACACTCAAGCTATTACGAGAAGCAATTCAATCTCAAAATCCAGATGATAAAGTAATGGCAGACTTTGGTGAGTATGTTTTACCAAATCTATTGCGGATAGCCATTGGTGTAACTGCGAAAGGCGGTAAGTTTTTTGATGAAATTGACCAACAGCGAGAAGCTGAAGGAAAAACTAAAGTCAGACGAGATAACGCAGCTGACCAATCACTGAATACTCACTTACTCAATGGATTATTCCCAGCTAATTTAATTGAGAAACGTTTAGAAAAACTAAATACCACAGTGCAGCGAGTGGTGAAAGAGCGAGAACGTAGATTAGTAATTGCTGGATTTATTTTACATGATTTTGAAAAGTTTCCTGATGTACCTGAAAACTGCCGCAAGTTGCCGTTAGCAGAACATCGTGAAATTATTGATAAAAAAGTTCATCAGTTAGGACTAGATAACTTTATAAATCCAGAAAAACCTGAAGCTTATCGAGAATATCTAGATGATCTGTTGTGCATGGCTTACAATGCTCAACGTCGCTGGGATACTAACTGGAATTTTTCTGAATTTGGCTTGAATCCTCTTCTCAAAGACCGTACCCTTCGCAGTTTATCTGATTTAACTTGTTTAGCTGATTCTCTCGCCTCAATTGTTAAACATCCCCAGGACGCAGAACATCCTAGACTCAAAGAAATCATCCACAGCCTCAGTGATGGACAATTGAAATTTACCTATCACAGCATTGCTGAGAATCGTGGTGTTTTAACTAATGTGGTGAATAATGCTTTAATTCAGGCTCATACAAGTCTAAATACTTATGAGCATACCTATTATGAACCTTTGTTATATCTGCCAACAGGCGTGATTTATTTGGCTTCGCGCAATGCTCCAGCTATCTCGCCGGAAGATTTACCAGACCGTGTAGTTAACAGTATTAAATCGCTTTGTGCAGGTCAATTACGCCTCAGACAAACAGGATTTGGTAGAGATGGCAAAGGCATGAAATATGCCGAATATTACAACTTATTTTTTGACGATATAGGCTTGATGAAAGTAGCCTTAGATGCTACATTACGCATCTTAAACCCTAATAAAGCCTCTGTCGCTAAAAGCCGCAGCGAAAATCTGAACAAGTTTCAGCAACAAAATGTTTTATCTGCTGATTATGATTTCAAATTTGAAGACGATATCCGCATTGACCAAATAGCAGAATTTGGTGATTTAGTTAGCCGGAAGATTTGGGAAGAGACAGTTAATCGCGTTGATTCTGCTCGTAAGAAAGATAAAAAGCTGCCAGCAGTTCCCGATTTTGATTTAACTCACAAAGTTGCAGAATTTTGGAATTTAGCAGAATGTTTACCCCAAATTAGAGAAATTCAACGCATTAATGAAAGTCTCAAAGAAAACAAATTAAAGGGGAATACTGGAGGAGTACCTTATGAATGGTATTATCTGGCGGCTAAATATTTAGAACATCATCCAGGGATTGAAGATGTACGCGAAGCTTGCCAGCAAGTCATTGACTATTTGACAACCTTAATTTCTCCAATAATTTCTCAGTATGAATTGCCTGATGGTTGGGATGATTTAAGGCTTTGGGTAAAACGAGTTGTGATGTTACCAGGCACTAATCAAGAGCCATCTGTTAAAACTCAAGTTGAAACGTTTTTAAATGAGTTAGATAATTATAATGCTGCGAAAAAATCAGGGCGAGGGAAACAATTAATCTGCTCAATATCTCATTCTGCTTACACGGTTACTGAGCAAATGGAATCAGCAGTTTTATTTACGCCTCAAGTTTATACAAACAAGCAAATGTTAGGAGGTTCTAACGCTAAACGCAATATCTCCAGTATTGCAGGTGTGGAGATGATGCTGAGGCAAATCTTGATGAATCAAACTCAAGCTGTAGGTAAGCGATTTGAAGATGGGAAATATCGCTATCTCTACTTTTATCCTACTTATTACTTTACTCCAGAGACTAACAAGTTTTTGCAGAAAGCATACAATGGTATTGCTCAAACTCGCTTTGATACCAGCGTTCGCAATCATTTTATCAGTAAGGATTTACAGGCGGATTTGGGGCGCGATCGCTACCAAAGCGTAGATAGTTTCTTAATTGATGAAAACCTCCAACGTGACAAGGATCGCACCTTTAAGCTTTCCTATCCTGAAGACCAGCCTTTAACATTTTACTTCATGGCGCTCCCGCCTGGAAGAGACAGCACCGATACAGAATCTTGGGTAATGCCAACTTGGTTAGCGTTTGCTTTCCCGATGATTTTAGATCTTAAAACTGTGGTTTCTGAGTCACCAATTCCACCTTTTAATGATGGGGCTGAGTTTGAGGAAAGCGTTTTCCTTGATAGTGCGCCTCATGCTTTTCGTGCTTTAGTAAGGCGCGATCGCTTCCGTCTTGACTACATCCTCGAAGGCTGGAATGAAAACGGTATTCAATACCCAGCACCTTTAAATGTGCTTACCGCCGCTTACGCCATTCATTTAGATGTGAATGCAAGGCAAGGTAAGTCTGGTTACGATGCCAACTGGGGGAGATTTACAGAACTGGCTAAAGATTTTGAAACCAGTCCGTTGTACGTCTTTTCTTATCTCAATCGCTGGGTGCGTAACCAGGGATCGGAAACAGCACGAATCGAGAAAATTAGGCTTTATGCCTATCATTTTTATCCTTGTTTTGACCCTTATGTGAAATATGACACTAATATGGAGCAATTAATTGTGGGAGAAGCATCAAGTCTGAATCATCCTAAGAAATTAACAGATTTATACCGCAGATTTTACCGAGCTAATAAGCGTTATAATCCTAAGTCTAATGCTGTGTTGAAACCAGTTGATATTGCGGCTGAAACTATACTCAAAGCTGAGTCAAGTGTGTTTCAGGGAGAAACATTAGTTGTGGCTGTTGCAGCAGAAGTTTTTAAACTCATGGATCGCGTTCATTCTTCTACTGCTGAAGGACGTTGGATCATGAGCAAACGAGAAGAAGAACGGCAAGCTGTTCTAGATTTTGCCAAGTATTTTGTAGTGGAGGTATTTGATAACGCATTTGCAGGCGATCGCGCTCGTTTGGCAGGCCGTCAACTCAACTTAATTAGGGATACTTGCGAATTTCTTTATCGTCTTGAAGATGATAAAGAAAATGCAGGGAGAAATGAAAATATTCCTGTAATAGATGATGTTAATGAACCGGAATAAATTTTTCTTCTAGAAGTAAACAAGTAGTAAACAATTTTTTGGAGATAAATCATGGCAATTTTAAAAACTGTTGAATCCAAATTCTTTCAAACAGAGATTCCTTACAAACCAATGGGGAAATATGTTCATTTCTTGACTATTCGTATTACTGAATCTTATCCTCTATTTCAAACAGATGCAGAACTGAATAAAGCACGGGTAAGAGCAGGAGTTAAAGACAAAACCACAATTAGCCGTTTGTCAATGTTCAAGCGCAAACAGTCTACTCCAGAGCGTTTAGTTGGTCGGGAATTGCTGCGTAATTATGGATTAATGACTGCTGAAGAATGCGAATACAACGTGAATTTTGCAATGGATAATCCTGATTGCATCATTTACGGATTTGCTATTGGTGACTCTGGCTCTGAAAAATCAAAAGTTGTGGTAGACACGGCATTTTCAATTACAGCTTTTGATGAATCACACGAAACATTCACCCTCAACGCTCCTTATGAAAATGGTACGATGGCTTCTAAGGGTGAAAATGGTTCTAAACCTGGTGAAGTTACCAGTCGAATTAATCAGCAAGACCATATTAAACCGCAAGTCTTCTTTCCTAGTATTGTCACCTTGAAAGATCCCACTGAAGCTAGCTTCCTTTACGTTTTTAATAATATTTTACGAACTCGTCACTATGGAGCGCAAACAACCCGTACAGGTCGCGTCAGAAATGAGTTAATTGGTGTTGTATTTGCGGATGGAGAAATCACAAGTAACCTGCGTTGGACTCAAGCAATCTATGACCAAATGAAATCTAACAATACTTTAAATGCTCCTGATCCACTAGATGAAGATGATGTAATCACTGCTGCAAAAAATGCTATTGAGGCGTTAATGGCTGATGAGTTTATTGTTCACACAGATTTCATTGGTGATGCTTTTGTATCCCTAATTAATGAAGTCAAAATTTTAACAGGAAGTGAGAAAGGTATTCAGGCAATTTTGCAGAAGGCTGATGCAGAAGCTAAGGATTATGCCAAGAAGCATATTAGTAAGAAGAAAACGGCTGCTAAAGCGGGGAAAGAGTAATGGTGTTTATTTCGCGTTGTCAAATAGAACTACATGACAGCCTTTATTACGCAACTCGTGAAATCGGGCGATTGTATGAAACAGAGCCAATAATTCACAATTATGCTCTCTGTTATGCACTGGGTTTAGTTGATAGCAAAATCTACTCTACTACCGTTGCTGAAGAACATTCTTATCGCTATTTTTGCCCCGAACAAGTGCCAAAATATGAGGAGCATTTAACGCCACTCAATCAACAGCAAATTTACGTAACTCCGGCGCGATCGCTCAATCATTCTTCTATCCTCAATACCTGGAAGTATGCTAACAACAACTACCACGTTGAAATGGAGAAAACACAGAAAAATATCCCTAGTTTTGGCAGAGCAAAAGAAATAGCACCAGAAAGTCTATTTGAGTTTTTTGTCATATCTCAAAAAGAACTCAAAGTACCAAAGTGGATTCGCTTGGGTAAATGGATGAGTAAGGCTGAAGTGACGGTTGAAAAATTACCGAAACATAAAATTTCTGAAGGTATATTCACTTGTACACATCCATTAAATCCGTTAGATGTCATGTTCACGAATCAAGTGATTAGCTATGATGTTGTGAATATGCCTCCAGTCAGTCTAATTCAGAATGTCCAAATGCGAGGTCAATACTATCAATTTGACGGCATTCAAAACTTAAAAATTCCAGTTCAGATACAATATCGTTTTCGGAGTTAATTACTTCCCAAAACCTTTACCACGGTTTTTATTTTTTCGAGGCTCTATCGTCATTAACTCGGCTTTAAAACCTCTGGAATCTTGCAACATTAACTTACGTATTCGCTGGCGTTGGTAAGTCTGCACTTCAGCAGCTAGAGGATGATTAGGATCAATTTTTAGATGAGTAATAGAAGAAACATATTTTTCTTTACTTTCGGGATTATTTGGCTCTTTTAGTCCGCACATAATCCCGCCTTCATCTCCTGAATAGCCAACGAAATCAATCTCAAATTCTCTGTCTGGATCGGCGTTTACTCCTTTTTGCTTTAATGTCTTCAAAAACTCCTTCCCGGCTCGTGCTTTAATGGGTAAGTTCTCTTTCATTTTTTCAGTTAGCGCCTTTGCTGCATTGTAATCATCAATTCTCATTGGTCTTTCTCGCTATGTAGTTTTTCTCACTTAAAAGAATACTACTATCATCACTCGACAGTCTTTAAAATTTTAGATAACACATTCAGCGATCGCTCCTCTATCCCCAGTGAAACACTATCAACAACAAACCAACGCCTTCCCCAGCGATTACCTAAACAACTTGTGGGGAGAAATCCAAGCTTGTCCTTACTTTGCTATCAACAACCTCAACCGCGATTTTGTCGCCACTAAAGGATTTTCTGTAGTATTTCAGCGTTCTGGATTAGCAAAAGTAGAACAGCAGTTTCCCTACTTCAAACCTTACCTCGATTTGGCTCTCCAGCCTAATTGTAATGCTTTTTACCTCAATCCTTTACAACTCAAAGAAGGCTCCCGCGTCGATCCGCATATTGATCGCTCCCTGCGTTCCTACTCCAAAACCATTGAACCGCCTGCGGTTGTCAGTGTGCTTTATGTGCGCGTACCAGCAGATATGGAAGGGGGAGAACTGGTATTGCGATCGCACAAGCGCCAACTTGGGCAAATTAAGCCCCAATTCAATACTTTAGTTTATTTTCAAGGTGATTTAACTCATTCGGTTAACGCTGTCAAAACCCCAGGAAATCGTCTAAGTCTCGTTTGTGAACAGTATAGTTTGAGTGATGCTGAACTCCAGGAAATCCCTGAGTTTACTGTAGAGTCAAGAATCACTCAGTCTACAACCAAAAAGAGAAAGTATGCCTCATAGTTTAGTGTTGAATTTGCTACCTCAATCGCCCATTCCACCGCAGTATCTCACAGGTAGACATCTCCACGCCTTATTTTTAACCCTCGTTAGTTCTGTAGATACCACATTGGGCGATCGCTTGCACGATTCCACCGCAGATAAAGCTTTCACCCTCTCTCCCTTACAAATTAATTCCCCCCTTTTGAAGGGTGGTAAGGGGGGATCTAAATTGCAATACTCACATCAACAACCCATTCCCGCCGGAACTCCTTGTTGGTGGCGTATCTCCTTATTAGATGACACTCTATTTAGCAAACTTACCCAACTCTGGCTAAATCTGAATCCCAATCGCCCTTGGCATCTTGGCCCGGCTGACTTGTATATTACCAGCATTCAGGGTACACCCCAATCTATTCAACCTTGGGCAAATGCCACTACTTACGCTCAATTATACGAAGAAGCTAGCGATCGCAATTCTTCCATAAATCTTACCTTTTCCACGCCTACTGCCTTTCGTCAAGGACAGTATGATACTACCCTTCCTACCAGAGAATCTGTTTTCAATTCCCTACTTTCGCGCTGGAATAAATACAGTGGCATAGAATTATCTCAGATTGCGATCGAGTCAATATTTCCTTCATTTGTCAATATTCACACAGAGATATTAGCTGATTCTCGCAGCAAATTTATTGGCATTATTGGCGAAGTTAACTACAAGATTTTAGGGGCAGTTGAAGCAATACAAATTAAGCAGATTAACGCTTTAGCTGACTTTGCTTTATATACTGGTGTCGGAAGAAAAACAACAATGGGTATGGGAATGACGCGGCGGCTGTATTCTCCCTAATTTCAATAATCATTTAAAAACCACCTAAGTTATGAATCAAACCGAATATATTTCCATTGCGGCATTGAATCAATATGCCTATTGTCCGCATCGCTGTTGGCGGATGTTTTGTGCAGGAGAGTTTACCGATAATCAATACACAATTGAAGGCACAACTTTACACGATCGCGTCCACACCACAAGCGATATACAGCGAGGAGAAACTTGGCAAGTTCGAGCAATTTGGCTGAAGTCGGAGCAATATAAACTCATTGGCAAATCCGATTTAATTGAAGCCGAATCAGGTCAAGTTTATCCAGTGGAATACAAACGAGGACGCAAAGGCGAATGGGATAACGATGAGTTGCAAGTTTGTGCCCAAGCCTTATGTTTAGAAGAGATGACAGGAGAAACTGTTACTACTGGATATATCTATTATGCCCACTCCCATCAACGGCAATTAGTAGAGATTAATGCAGAGTTACGGCAAAGTGCGATCGCAACTATTCAATCTGTCACAAATCTCCTAGAAACAGGAGCAATGCCAAAACCAGTTTACAGCAAACGCTGCCAAGGATGCAGTCTTTATTCGCAATGTTTGCCCAAAGCAACCGATAAAGTCAAAAGTTACCAAGAATTAAATTAAATCATACCCCAAAACCATCATGTAGAGACGCGATTCATCGCGTCTTAAAAGACCAATCATCTACACAAACAATCCTTGTTAGCCCGTATTGAATTATACCTAAAAATCTATTTACCCAAGCCCCAATTATTACTAGGAAGAATCAAAAATGGGAACAGTTTACGTAACACAAGCTGATGCTTTTATCGGCAAAGTTGACGAACGTCTCACCGTCAAAGCCGAACAAAAAACAATATTGGATATCCCTTTAATTAAAATAGAGGGAATTGTAGTACTAGGTCGGGCTACTATTTCTCCCGCCGTCGTTAGTGAACTTTTAGAACGTCACATTTGTTTAACATTTCTCACACAAAACGGACGATATTTAGGGCGTTTAGAACCAGAAGCTACTAAAAATATCTTTGTTCGTAAAGCCCAATGGCAAGCTGTGGGAGAATCACAACCAGCAATTCATTTAGTCAGAGGATTTGTGCGGGGTAAATTGAAAAATTACCGCCACACTTTACTTCGCACTCAACGAGAACATCTTGATACTGACCTGAATAATAACATCACTCGATTGGAAAATGCGATCGCACCAATTGAAAAAACTAGCAGCATTGATTCCCTCAGAGGCTTAGAAGGTGCTGGTAGTGCAGCCTATTTTGGTTGTTTTCAACAGTTAATCAAAACCTCAGAATTCCGCTTTGAAGCCAGAAATCGCCGCCCACCAACCGATCCGGTTAATGCCCTGCTGAGTTTTGGGTATTCATTACTACGTCATGATGTGCAAAGTGCTTTAAATATTGTCGGTTTCGATCCCTATCTAGGATACTTACACGTTGAGCGTTATGGTAGACCTTCCCTAGCCTTGGATTTGATGGAAGAATTTCGTCCTTTAATAGTGGATGCTGTAGTGTTGTCGCTGATTAACAAGCGATCGCTAACCCTAACTGACTTTACCACCGAACCGCTCAGTGGTGCTGTGTCTTTAACCAAAGAAGGACTGCATACATTCCTTCGCGCCTACCAACAAAAGAAACTATCGAGTTTCAAACATCCAGTGATGGGAAACAAATGCACCTATCAAGAATCGTTTGAAATTCAAGCGAGATTATTAAGCAAATACCTAATGAACGAAATCGATAAATATCCCCCCCTAGTTCTCAAATAACTTGTAATTTCTCCCCATTCCCTATTCCCTATTCCCTACTCCCTTCATGTATATTGTTGTCAGCTACGACATTCCAGAAGATAAGCGTCGGACAAAAATCCATTCGGTTTTGAAGTCTTACGGACAATGGATGCAACTGAGTGTGTTTGAGTGCGATATCACTCTCACTCAGTATGCTAAACTGCGATCGCGTTTAGCTAAATTGATTAAACCCGACACTGACAGCGTTCGTTTTTATTTTCTCTGTGGCTGTTGTCAGCGAAAAGTCGAACGTATTGGCGGAGAACAGCCACGGGACGAAACAATTTTCTTTGCTGAGTCCACTTCTAGCTAGATTTCTGTATTTCAAATGCGCGGAGGGGTAGGTGTACAAATTCGACAGTCCCAAAAAAGTGCCTCTATTCCAACTACAGTAAGGCTTTCAACCCATTGTTCTCTTACTCGTCATCCGCGCAATCTCTGAAATGCTTATCAAAACACGATTTCAGCCTTGAAATTTTCCTGACGCTCTTTCCAAACGAATTCTCTAATGCTATGATTGCCCTTGAATCGCGCAACCGCACCTTGAAAACTAAATACAGCTTGGGTTTGAGGCTCCCGCCATTGCAATTCATCAAAATCCCTATTAGGGATTGAAACTTCCCACCTCCTGTTGGAGCATAGACTAAGACTGATTGCAATTCATCAAAATCCCTATTAGGGATTGAAACGCAAGCGCAAGTATCGGCACAGGATACCGGGAATTGCAATTCATCAAAATCCCTATTAGGGATTGAAACAAAATACTTGGAACTGGAAAGATAAAGACCTCGAATATTGCAATTCATCAAAATCCCTATTAGGGATTGAAACAGGGCGATCGCACCTCATTCCTAATTCGCCCTGATTGCAATTCATCAAAATCCCTATTAGGGATTGAAACCATGTCATGCCTATTCAGGAATTGAAAAAGCTTATTGCAATTCATCAAAATCCCTATTAGGGATTGAAACTTAAGTATTGGCTAACGCCTAGAAATGTGTATAACATTGCAATTCATCAAAATCCCTATTAGGGATTGAAACTGCAACCTTGATAGCTGCTGGCAAGATGTCTTTTTCTAATTGCAATTCATCAAAATCCCTATTAGGGATTGAAACAACAATTGGCTTGGTGTTTGCATCTCCTGCAAATTGCAATTCATCAAAATCCCTATTAGGGATTGAAACCTATAAATAACCGACTAATTTCTGAAGGATTCAGATTGCAATTCATCAAAATCCCTATTAGGGATTGAAACGTCTGCGACCATGTGTTGAACCGTGTATGCCAATATTGCAATTCATCAAAATCCCTATTAGGGATTGAAACAGAGGTTCATCCATAAAAGCTTGCAGTAATTCCCATTGCAATTCATCAAAATCCCTATTAGGGATTGAAACGTACCCAATCAGCTCTACTTGGATCTACCTTTTTGATTGCAATTCATCAAAATCCCTATTAGGGATTGAAACGCTACCCCACTGGCAAGGGCCAAGTATTCTGCACTGGAACATTGCAATTCATCAAAATCCCTATTAGGGATTAAAACTAGTGTAGAAAAAGGAGTAAACCTCAAAGTCTCTCTCCTTTTAGGCTACGGTGTACACACATCTTTCTAGAAAAGCAAAATTGTCGTAGATCCCCCTAAATCCCCCTTAAAAAGGGGGACTTTAAGAGCTTTTTGCCCCCCTTTTTAAGGGGGGTTGGGGGGATCAAAAGCCTGTGGTGCAACTCTAGAAGACTTGTGTGTACACCGTAGCTCCTTTTAGGAGAGAGGTTTGGAGAGAGGTCAAAATCAATACAGTTCGGAAAAGTTTTTTAATGACACGCCGCCAATTGTAGAGACGGCGATTTATCGCGTCTCTTGCCTTAACCGAAACGTATTGAGGTCAAAGTGTATTGCATACAAACGAGCGATCGCGGTATATTCCTTTCAAACAAAACAATGCAAAAATGAAAGGGTGGGCTGCTGCCCACCCTAAACCATTATTTACTTAGCAATAGTTTAAACAGGTGCTTCAGTAGCAGACTTACCAACAAGCATTGCGGTATTTTCGTCGCTTTCCAGGATACCGAATTCAATCAACAACTCTTCTAACTCTTCCATCTCAATCGGGGTAGGGACAGTGAGGTTTTTGTTGTCGATAATCTTGGTAGCCAATGTCCGATATTCGTTACTTTGATTGCTGTCAGGAGCGTACTCGTTAACAGTCATCCGACGCAATTCTGCGTGTTGAACAATATTGTCACGAGGTACGTAGTGAATCATTTGGGTGTTCAAACGTTTTGCCAAGGTTTCGATTAAATCGATTTCCCGGTCAACGTTACGGCTGTTACAAATCAGACCACCCAAACGCACACCGCCAGTGTGAGCATATTTGAGAACACCACGAGCAATGTTGTTAGCTGCATACATCGCCATCATTTCACCAGAGGTAACGATGTAGATTTCTTGTGCCTTACCTTCACGGATAGGCATAGCGAAACCACCGCACACAACGTCACCCAAAACGTCGTAACTTACAAAATCAACATCTTTGTAAGCACCGTTTTCTTCTAAGAAGTTGATAGCGGTGATAATACCACGACCAGCGCAACCCACACCAGGTTCAGGACCACCAGACTCCACACAACGTACATCGCGGAAACCGGTTAGCATTACTTCTTCGAGTTCAATATCTTCTACAGCGCCACGTTCAGCAGCTAATTGAAGAACACTTGTTTGAGCTTTACTGTGTAGCATCAAACGAGTAGAGTCAGCTTTAGGGTCGCAACCGACAATCAGAATGCGTTGACCCATTTCAGCCATTGCTGCTAGGGTGTTTTGAGAAGTGGTAGATTTACCAATACCGCCTTTACCATAGAAAGCTATTTGTCTAATCTTTTGCTCAGTCATGGTTGTGTTTCCTACAATGATTTAGTTGATGGGTCGTAAGCTTGATGTGAAATCTTCACCCTTGGCGTCGTAGGGAAGTAGAGCCTGTTGGCGTATATGCATAGCAACTTGTCGCTAGACATCGCATCCTGGCAAAAACAGTTAAAATCAGAACATATTTACCCACGAAGCGATGGCTTAAGGGATAGAGAAATCTCTATTTCCTAATAACAAAGCCTTTAAAACTTTGACTTCAGCATTGTTAGTTGTTGTAACAGAATCCCAAATGGTTGCTCAAGCCTCAAGAGTGGTTGCAGCAGGAATTCAAACGAACGCAGATTTGTTCCCTGAACCACACAACCAACCAAATTGCAATCCACTCTTAAATGGTCGCTACAACTTTTCTGATTTTGCTGATGTCAAGTCGCCAAGAACATCCATAACGCTTCTCGTTTCGTGATTAATGCAGCAGGCAGGATAAATTCCAACCCAAAAGTAGCAGTTACAGGTGCAGTAATATAATGCCTGCACAGGCAACCCCTAACACTCTGGCTTAGACAATATCTTGATGACTTTTAACAGTATGGTTAAATTCCTGAAAATTGTGGAACGACACCATTCTGCTTGGAGTTTTCGTTCCAAAAGTCAGCAACTGCTTCAACTTAATATTGCGGGAATAAACATTTTCAACCGCGAATTAAGTTAGTAAATATTCCGTATTCCTATGGATTTGTCAGGCTGTACTAAGAGTCTTTCTTCCCAGACTCCAAGAGTAATTGCCTTTTGTGGGTAATGCTCTAGCTAGGTTAGCCAACTCTTATTGGCTCATACCCAGATAAATTTCGATTGACTTCAAGTTGTTACAAAGGCTACTATCCTACTCAATCTAGTTTTAGATTTTCGTCAAAAAAAGATGTAGCTAATTGAAGTGGACTTACCAGAGCAAAAAAACTTTCTTGAGCTTGCCTCAAACTTGTCTTGAAGTCTTTTTGTGCTTTTAACTTGTTTGATTCCTATAAAAACCATAACATACATCTCACTAATTTATTTGGCGAATCTCAAAATATTTATCTATTTAATAGAACATTATTCTTGTAACCTTTAATAGTCATAACTTACGCGTTTATAGATTGCTAGATAATGAAATGATTTATCATAGCCAATATGTGCAGTTAGATACTTTTGGGTATTTAATAAAAGTATTTAAAACTAATGTTTTACAACGAAAATAGAATTGAATATTTTTGTGGTCAAAAATTTCGGCGCAAAAATAGATTAAATAACTTACAAATTTTCACGCGGTAATAAGTTAAGTACAATGGCTTAATTAATAGGACTTACGCAAAACTACTCGGCTAGTTGCGCCCTTTGGTCTTGTTTGCGGGTAAGGTAGTCGAGTTCTTTTTGCAACTTTTGGTAGCTGAGAAACCTAGAATAATCAAGTTCTCCCTCAGCCAAAGCCTGCTGCACTACACAACCGAGTTCGTTATGATGCTGACAATTGCGGAAATGATACTCCTGCGCCAAGGTTTTGATGTCTGCAAAAGTTTCTTGCAAACCTTCATCACCTGCCCAAATTTAGATTTCCCGCATTTTTAAAGTATCAATAATTACAAAAAATACGCAAAAATAATTGAAAAGCCTATTATTCCGTAGCGGTAATTCATGAATTACCGCTACTTACGACGTATTTTGCGTAAGTCTTGTATAAGAGTGATTCAGGAATAAAATCGGATTGCTATCTATATATAGTTTTCTCAATGATAGACCTAATGGTAGAAGTAAATTCTATCTTGCAAGAGAGGTGAAACTCTAGCACATAGTTAAAGATTAGATAAGAAGTAAAAAACAAAAAACCATTTAGTGATTAGGTCAGAAACATGTTGACACCATTATTAACCGCCCTAGCTACAGCTTTGAGCCTGTTGATTGTTGATTTAGTTGTTCCAGGCGTTAATATTGCTAATTTTCCCGCAGCTTTGATTGCCGCTTTAGTAATTGGTCTAATTAACGGTTCAGTTAAGCCAGTTCTGTCTGCTCTCTCCCTACCGCTTAATTTCCTATCATTTGGAGCATTTTCGCTCATTGTCAACGGTTTATGTTTTTGGTTAGCAGCAGTCTTAGTTCCTGGGTTCTCAGTTCGTGGACTTATTGGTTTCCTTCTTGGGCCAGTGATTCTATCTTTCGCTAATACCTTTATTAACAACTACTTTGTCGAAAGAAACCTTTTAACTAGTAGTGGTGATGTAAAAAGCCAAAATGAATTACCTTCAAGATAAGTATTCCAGGCAGTAGAGACGCCAGTTAAATTACGTTTCTAACCTACATAAAATCTCCGAAGGTGGATTTCCTAATTCGGTATCTTCAAAAGAATGTAATTAAACAAAATCACAAAGTTGTAAAATCATGAAATTAGTTCGCTTTCTTCTAGGTTTATTAGTGCCTCCTTTAGGCGTTTTCCTGACAGTCGGAGTTGGGCCTACCCTGTTTATTAACATCTTGCTCACAGTTCTAGGTTGGCTTCCCGGTAGTATTCATGCAATTTGGGTTATCGCCAAGCATGAAGAACAAATTAATCGAGAAGGGCGTATTTACTAATACGCAAGATGAATTTTAGGAAATTCTAAGTATGGTGCGTTAAGGCTTTAGCCTTAACGCACCATTTTAATTTCTAGCAGAAATATAGCTGATGAGCTATTCCACATTTAACTTGATTCAGTTGCATAATTAGGGCGTGCAAGACTGAGATTGGTGTCAACTTAATCTGAAACTCATTCTTTTCGACCAGTGTTTGTGTAAATCCTGTATTTGTTGGAAGTCCCTTGGCATCTCTGCGAAAAGAAGCGATCGCAGTTAAACTAAAGCTAATATCATCTCAGTATAATTGCTTATAGTTTGCAGCTATTCCCAGGTAAATAGACCATACCTTACTGATACAGCAATGCTCATTTGTATGCCCCTACAACAAATTACCAGGCAATACCAACAATCTCTCACCTACGGAAAACATTGGTTTATGTTTAAATGAGGGGTTTGACCCTCTATTCATCTATCTGTATCCGCCAGTGGGAAAGGGTTCTAGTTAAGCCATGCTTGTTGGTAATCAACTTGGGCCTTGATTCACAGGATGACGCTGGCTGAACAAGGGATTAAACTATGGATAATGTTCAGCAATTGTTGCTTTTAACACCACTTACATAAGTTTAATCTCATTGTTAAATCTAAAATCTCATCCTGCTATATAAAACCAGTTATGTCAGCGTATCAAGGAAGTTGTGGGGAGACCACTGATGTGATTATTAGTGTTCACAACCAAGAAAACCTCGAATTACAAGCAAATTCTGCTCCTGTGGGTGCTCTTGCCACAAGACAAGGAACTTTTTCTACGTTTCTTGCTCCCCTGACTCAGGATACTTTTAAACAGGTCGTTCAGGATGTTGAGCAAAAATTACAGATTGTCCATCAAACCCTGTCAATGCTGGATTCTCAGGGGTTTGAAACCATTCTGCAAGAAATGTTGCATTCCATTACCTTAAAAACCGGGGAATTACTGGGAGCAGACCGGACAACGATATTTTTATTGGATGAAGAAAAACAAGAACTCTGGTCAATTGTGGCTGAAGGAGAAGGCGGTCGCTCTTTAGAAATTCGCATCCCCGCTAATAAAGGTATTGGTGGTGAAGTCGCTACTTTCAAGCAAGTTATCAATATTCCCTTTGATTTTTATAGTGATCCGCGATCGCATTTTGCCCAAGAACAAGAAAAAAGAACTGGCTACCGCACTTACACTATGCTGGCTTTGCCACTCTTAAATGAACATGGGCAATTAGTTGCAGTAGTACAATTACTGAATAAATTAAAATCTGGTCATAATCATGATGCTCCACTTGCAGAGCGAATTGATACCAAAGGTTTTAGCTGTGCTGACGAACAATTATTTCAAGAATTTGCCCCTTCAATTCGCCTAATTTTAGAGTCCTCGCGCTCTTTTTATGTCGCCACCCAAAAACAAAGAGCAGTGGCGGCGCTAATGAAGGCGATTAAGTCTCTTTCTCAAAGCAGTCTGGACTTAGAAGACACCCTGAAGCGGGTGATGGATGAAGCCAAGGAACTGATGAATGCCGATCGCAGTACACTATGGTTAATAGACCGCGATCGCCATGAATTATGGACGAAAATCACTCAGGATGATGGTTCAACCAAAGAGTTGCGAGTCCCCGTAGGTAAAGGCTTTGCTGGTATAGTAGCGGCTTCTGGCAAGAAACTAAATATTGCCTTTGATTTGTACGATGATCCTGACTCGGATACCGCCAAACAACTCGACCAGCAAAATGGCTATCGCACTTGTAGCTTACTTTGTATGCCAGTGTTTAATGCCGATCAACAACTGATTGGTGTTACCCAACTTGTAAATAAAAAGAAAACTGGTGATTTTCCACCTTATAATCCAACCGCCTGGCCGAAAGCTCCCGAATGTTTCCAAGCTAGCTTTGACCGCAACGATGAAGAGTTCATGGAAGCTTTTAATATTCAAGCAGGAGTAGCGCTGCAAAATGCTCAGTTGTTTGCCACAGTCAAGCAACAAGAACAAATGCAACGGGACATTCTGCGTAGTCTTTCTAATGGAGTGGTTTCCACTGATAAAACTGGGTTAATTATCGCCGCCAATGAAAGCGCCCAACGTTTGCTAGGACTGGGAGTTGATGATCGTTTAGAAGGTAAATTAGTTAATGATGTCATCGGCATCAAAGAAGGTGACTTTAGCAAGTGGTATCAAGATGCTTTACATGCAGTTGACTTAAAAGGCCGCCAACAATATTATCCTGATCGCACACTCTTAACTACTGGTACAGAACAGCACAGTATTAATTTATCGATTAACACAATTGCCGATGCTAGCGACCAAGAGCAAGTCCGTGGGGCGCTGGTGGTGATGGAAGATATCAGTGATGAGAAGCGGCTTAAGAGTACGATGTACCGCTACATGACCCAGGAGTTAGCCGAAGAATTGCTAAAATTGGATGACGCTAAACTAGGAGGCGATCGCAAAGAAGTTTCAATATTATTTTCAGATATTCGTGGCTACACCACTTTGACAGAAAACTTAGAAGCAGAAGAAGTGGTGAGTATGCTCAATGAATATTTTGAATCAATGGTGGAAGCAGTCTTTAAACATAAAGGCACCCTTGACAAATACATCGGCGACGCCATTATGGCTGTCTTTGGTTCTCCTCTACCATTAGAAGAACACGCTTGGATGGCAGTGCAAACATCCTTAGAAATGCGGGTTCGCCTGCACGAATTTAATCAACGTCGCTATGTAGATAATAAGCCCAGAATTAAAATCGGTATTGGCATCAACTCTGATACCGTAATTAGTGGGAATATTGGTTCTAGTAAGCGGATGGAATTTACCGCTATTGGCGATGGTGTTAATCTTGGCTCTCGATTAGAAAGTGTCAGTAAACAGTATGGTTGCGACATTATTATTAGCCATAACACTTTTAAACCATGCGAAGATTATATTTGGGCTAGGGAACTAGATTACATTCGTGTCAAAGGCAGAAATGAGCCAGTAGCTATATATGAATTACTGGGTTTGCGTTCCAATCCAATTGAAAGCGAAAAATTGCAAGTGATTGAGCACTATCATAAAGGGCGCGAGTATTACCTCAAACGCGATTTTAATCGTGCTAGAGCTGAATTTGCCCTAGTTTTGGCAGCTGATAACCAAGACAAAGCTGCTATGTTGCATCTGTTGCGTTGTCAACATTGGTTACAATCACCTCTAACAGAATCAGATTGGGATGAAGGAGTCTGGACGTTCCAAGAGAAATAAACATTCAGGCATCAAGTTAACCTAGAGATTTTTCTCAATTAAATATCTAATACCAATTTGAAAAAAGAATGCGACAAATAGACCATCTGTAGAGACGCGATGAATCGCGTCTTTACCCAAGGATGTGTTGCAATCATTAATTGAATTGTTATAACAAGCAAAGTCCACCTCCGTGGACTAATACAAAATCAAGAGTTTTTAACCCAATACAGTTCAGATAATACCAAAACACTTGTAGAGACGGCGATTTATCGCGTCTCAAAAACCCACGATTTTGTACGAGTAGCGCTTAACCCAAGCGTATTGGTTTTTAACCCACGGAGGTGGGTAAAGCCTCGTATAGCCGCGACTTATAGTCGCCCGGTGAGTAATAAATTAGACTTTTAAAACAACCTCTTAGCGTGACAAAGACTGTTTCTCCAAAAGTGACAAACTTAAAAGTCTACTCACCCGTTGTAAGCATATCCTCGCAAAATACGTAAACCAAGTAGTAATTCCTACTAATTTAAACGTATCTTCTATGGCAACAGGGATATTGGGGAATATATTATCACAAACAATTGATAATCCAAAAAATATAAACGCAGATAATAAAATCAGAAATTCAGTCTTCTTCAGTATTGTTTTAAACTTGAGAAAAAACATCAACATAAGTGCAATATAACCAGCGTAAACTATCTTCTCACTAATATGTAAGTAATCAGGAAATACACTCTCATGAATTAAAAAAAAGTCATCAAAAAGCAACAAAGATGTCAGAAGCCCAGAAAACAAAAAAAACGATGAATATTCTTTAGCTCTAATATCTTTTTTGAGTAGCATATAACTAAAAAGACAGATAATTGCAGAAGAACACCAAAATAATATACCAATATTTGAGAAGAATCCTAGATAAAAAGGTGCGCTCATTATGGAAGATGGATCTCTCGTCAAATAGTCTGTAGTGACATTAGTTTTTAATTTGAGGAATATTAAAATTAAAGAAAATGGAATAATTGTTATCAAAAACGTTAATAATAAAACTTTTATTTGAGCAATATAGCTTGATTTTTGAAAACCTAAATTTGTCATCAGTTTCTACCTTAATTATCTTGGTCACTCTTCACAGATTTTTTTCAGCTTTTCAAGTATTTAGGATTGAGAATTGAATATCTGCTGTGGAAGTATAATTTTTCTGGTCGTGTAAGATTACTCTTGGGTAAATATCAGGTGAGCTACTGATAGGCATAGGTTTATCCATCAGCCCAGATATTTACCAAATATATTTCAGTAACATTTGGGCATAGAAAAGTAATATTTTTAACTTATATGATTGTTTGATTAGGGCATTAAATGTGAAACAGTTGATTTACAAGGGTCTAAAATTAAGCGAAGGTTAACAAAACAAAAGTAATAACTTTGCATTCTTTCATACAGCAAAAAAATATTCAAGTTCTTTTTGTGTTATTTTTTTTAAGTTTTGATGAAGCTTGCCATTTTCCTGGTAGATTTCATTCTTGTTTCCAGCCAGAGGCTAGAAATGATCCTATTTGCTGCTCTGATGCAAATTTAGGAGGTGGAGCATCACTACTGCTTTTTCAGGCTTTTTTGTTTGGTATAAGCCGCAATTAAATAATTGAAGGCTGCCTATGCTGACTAAATATTTTTTAGTCAGCATAGGGAAGTTTTGTTTTGTAACGGCTCTATAATCGCTTAATAGCTATTAAGCTATTTAAAAATGTAACAATAATTTTACAATTAGTGAGTGAACACTTTTATATAAAGTCAACAATTACAAAGAAATATTTCGTTTTTTATATCGATTTGTGTCATATAGGCGATAAAATGCCTACTGGGCAAGCGTTTTCTGATAAAAAACAGATATTGCCTAAAGATCACAAGTTACCTGTGGCTGATGATGCCGCTAGGAACTTCCTTCAGAGAACACGCATCAAAGGAGCCGAAGAAGCATGTTCACACACGTCAAGTCCACCATTAGACACATTGCGCCTGATAACTTACGCGGACGTAGTTTAATCAAGGTGGTCTATGTCGTGCTTGAGTCCCAGTACCAGAGCGCATTGTCGCAAGCGGTTCGCACGATTAACGCGAACAATCCCAACTTGGCGATTGAAATTAGCGGGTACTTGATTGAGGAACTCCGCGACCCCGAAAATTACGAGGAGTTCAAACGAGAAATTGAGAATGCGAATATCTTCATCGCTTCCCTCATTTTCATCGAAGACTTAGCACAGAAAGTAGTAGCAGCAGTAGAACCACACCGCGATCATCTGGACGTTTCCGTTGTCTTTCCCTCGATGCCAGAGGTAATGCGCCTAAGTAAAATGGGCAGCTTTTCTCTAGCACAATTGGGTCAGTCAAAAAGTGCGATCGCACAATTCATGCGGAAACGCAAAGAAAAATCCGGTGCGGGATTCCAAGATGGAATGCTGAAGCTTTTGCGAACCCTCCCGCAAGTGCTGAAGTTTTTACCGATGGACAAGGCACAGGATGCCCGAAATTTCATGCTCAGTTTTCAGTATTGGCTAGGTGGTTCTCCAGAAAACCTGGAAAACTTCTTGCTGATGCTAGCTGATAAATATGTATTTAAAGGTTTAGAAAAACAGAATTTTGCACCTTCTACATACGAACAGCCGGTGGTTTATCCCGATTTAGGGATTTGGCATCCTTTGGCTCCCAGTATGTTTGAAGATGTCAGAGAATACCTCAATTGGTATACAGCTCGTAAGGATATTTCTAGCGATCTAAAAGATCCCCTAGCTCCTTGTGTCGGGTTAGTATTGCAACGCACTCACCTAGTTACAGGGGATGATGCCCATTATGTGGCAATGGTGCAGGAGTTGGAAGCATTAGGCGCACGGGTATTACCTGTGTTTGCTGGTGGTTTGGATTTCTCCAAGCCTGTGGATGCCTACTTCTACGAACCAAATACCAACACACAGTTGGTAGATGCAGTGATATCGCTGACTGGTTTTGCTTTAGTGGGTGGCCCAGCCAGACAAGATCATCCCAAGGCAATTGAATCACTCAAACGCTTAAACCGTCCTTACATGGTGGCGTTACCCTTAGTTTTCCAAACCACAGAAGAGTGGATGGATAGCGATTTAGGGTTACATCCAATTCAAGTAGCTTTGCAAATTGCAATTCCGGAATTGGATGGAGCAATTGAGCCGATTATATTATCGGGTAGAGATGGAACTACCGGGAAAGCGATCGCACTGCGCGATCGCGTTGAAGCTGTAGCCGAACGCGCCTTAAAATGGGCAAATCTGCGCCGCAAGCCGAAGCTGGATAAAAAAGTCGCCATCACCGTTTTTAGTTTCCCGCCAGATAAAGGCAACGTGGGAACCGCTGCTTACTTGGATGTATTCGGCTCAATCTACGAGGTAATGAAAGCCCTCAAAAATAACGGCTACGACTTACCAGAATTGCCAGAATCCGCCGAAGCGCTGCTGCAAGAAGTCATCCATGACGCTCAAGCGCAGTACAACAGCCCAGAACTGAACGTTGCTTACAAAATGTCGGTTCCTGAGTATGAGGCACTTACCCCTTACTCTCACCGCTTAGAGGAAAACTGGGGCCCACCTCCCGGACATCTCAACAGCGACGGGCAAAACTTGCTGATTTATGGTAAGCAATTCGGTAACGTCTTCATCGGTGTGCAACCCACATTTGGTTACGAAGGCGACCCAATGCGGCTGTTATTCTCGCGTTCAGCTAGTCCTCACCACGGTTTTGCTGCCTACTACACATACTTAGAGCAAGTTTGGAAAGCTGATGCTGTACTGCACTTTGGTACACACGGTTCCTTGGAATTCATGCCAGGTAAACAGATGGGGATGTCTGGTGACTGTTATCCAGATAACTTAATTGGCTCAATTCCTAACCTGTATTACTACGCAGCGAATAATCCGAGTGAAGCGACAATTGCCAAACGCCGGAGTTATGCCGAAACAATTTCTTACTTGACACCGCCGGCAGAAAATGCTGGTTTGTATAAAGGTTTGAAGGAACTCAGCGAGTTAATTGCTTCCTACCAAACCTTGAAAGATAGTGGACGCGGTGTTTCCATTGTCAACAGCATCATGGATAAATGCCGGATCGTGAATCTGGATAAGGATATTCACCTGCCAGAAACCGATGCCAGAGACATGAGTGCTGATGAGCGGGATAATATTGTTGGCAACGTCTACCGCAAGTTGATGGAAATCGAGTCTCGCTTGTTGCCTTGTGGTTTGCACGTCATTGGTAAACCCCCAAGTGCAGAAGAAGCGATCGCAACTCTCGTCAATATTGCTAGTCTAGATCGTCAAGAAGAAGGACTTCAAGGCTTACCAGGAATTATCGCTAATAGCATTGGGCGTAACATTGATGATATTTACCAAAATAATGACAGAGGCATTTTAGAAGATGTCCAGTTATTGCAAGATATCACTTTAGCAACTCGTGCAGCAGTTACCGCCCTTGTCCAAGAGCAAATCGACGCGGAAGGACGAGTTTCTCTGGTTTCCCGGTTGAATTTCTTCAACATGGGTAAAAAAGAACCTTGGGTAGAAGCATTGCATAAAGCAGGTTATCCCAAAGTCGATGGCGCAGCCCTCAAACCCCTGTTTGAGTATTTGGAATTCTGTCTGCAACAAGTTTGTGCCGACAATGAACTAGGGGCATTACTCAGAGGCTTGGAAGGCGAGTACATCCTACCCGGCCCTGGTGGCGATCCCATCCGCAACCCGGATGTATTGCCCACAGGTAAGAATATCCATGCACTCGATCCGCAATCCATCCCAACAACAGCAGCAGTCCAATCAGCCAAAATCGTCGTAGATCGGCTTTTAGTACGTAACAAGGCTGAAAATGATGGAAAATGGCCAGAAACCATCGCCTGCGTCCTCTGGGGAACCGATAACATCAAAACTTACGGTGAATCCCTAGCGCAAATTATGTGGATGGTGGGTGTCCGTCCAGTTCCCGATGCCTTGGGACGGGTGAACAAGTTGGAATTGATATCTCTAGAAGAGTTGGGACGACCCAGAATAGATGTAGTAATCAACTGTTCTGGTGTATTCCGCGACTTGTTCATCAACCAAATGAACCTGCTAGACCAAGGCGTGAAGATGGCGGCTGAGGCAGATGAACCCTTAGAAATGAACTTTGTTCGCAAACACGCTTTGCAACAAGCTGAGGAAATGGGGATTAATCTGCGTCAAGCAGCGACGCGCGTTTTCTCCAATGCTTCTGGTTCCTACTCGTCAAATATCAACTTGGCGGTAGAAAACAGCACTTGGGATAGCGAAGCCGAGTTGCAGGAAATGTATCTCAACCGGAAATCATTCTCCTTCAATTCCGATAACCCCGGAATCATGGACGAATCGCGGCAGATTTTTGAAAGTACATTGAAAACTGCTGATGCAACTTTCCAAAATTTGGATTCTTCCGAGATTAGCTTAACGGACGTTTCCCACTACTTTGATTCAGATCCCACTAAGCTGGTGGCAAGTCTGCGGGGTGATGGTAAAAAACCAGCATCTTATATTGCAGATACAACCACAGCTAACGCCCAAGTGCGGACATTATCAGAAACCGTGCGTTTGGATGCACGTACCAAATTATTAAATCCCAAATGGTACGAGGGGATGCTGTCTCACGGTTACGAAGGTGTGCGCGAACTATCCAAGCGGTTGGTGAATACAACAGGTTGGAGTGCGACAGCCGGCGCTGTGGATAACTGGATTTATGAGGATACTAACGAAACCTTCATCAAAGATGAAGAAATGCAGAAACGTTTGCTGAACCTTAATCCCCATTCTTTCCGCAAGATTGTATCAACTTTGTTGGAAGTGAATGGACGCGGTTATTGGGAGACTAGCGAGGAGAATTTAGATCGTCTTCGCGAGTTGTACCAAGAAGTTGAAGACCGAATTGAAGGGATTGAATAATCCCTAATCATAAATGTAGGGACGTTTTATGAACGTCTCTACATAAAAAATCGTTTTGACAAATTGTATAGAATCCGGCTAAATGAAAATCAAATATATAAGTAAAGGATTGCAGAAACCTGCATTCTAGTGGTCTGTCCCATTAATTTTGCAGGGTTTGTAGTAAGCACTTAAGTGCTTAAAAATTCAGGACTAAAGTCCTTACTACAAACCTTGCAGGTTTTGTGCTAAGTAGGTTTTGCAGAAAGCTGTATTCTAGGCTGTTGACTTTGTGCCTTTTTGGAGGGTAAAAGTTTACGCAGTTTTTGTGTCGTCAATGTTGGTTGAAAATAAAGTTGTATGAAATAATTTTGTCTTAAAACCAACAAAGTTAACAGCCTAAGCGGAGTCTACACAACTTGGTAATTTTGTGATACAATTGTACTATAAAGATATGAATGTCTGCTAAGTATGCAACGCGAAGTACAAATTTGCCTCAGTTCGTAGTGAATAGACTCAAACAAACTTTGCGCTCCTCTGCGTTTAAACTTAAACCCTCAGCTAACCGCAAATATACGAAACTTTGTACAAAGTTTCGTAATCAAATTATTGTGTGTTTACTCTTCAATTTTACACAGTTGTAACAGCTTATTTTGTCAGAGCAATAGACTTCAGTAATCGTGGCTTTACAAGATTATTAACCTTTATCTGTAGGGTGGCAATATGACAAAGAATCAAATTTCTCTGGTAGAACTAATCCCAATTTTTGCACAATGTCATAACAATATTATTGTCAATATCAAGCACCTGCAAGAAAATTATCAAAGAACAGGTATCAAGCGTGTT
The DNA here is from genome assembly GCF_051172895.1 of Nostoc sp. CALU 1950. Classification (NCBI taxonomy): domain Bacteria; kingdom Bacillati; phylum Cyanobacteriota; class Cyanophyceae; order Nostocales; family Nostocaceae; genus Nostoc; species Nostoc sp. CALU 1950. The sequence continues at coordinate 38,968 of NZ_JBDNJQ010000069.1, forward strand.
AGAGGTGTTAGGAACGAAAACGGGGAACTGCTCCAACCTTGGTTGCGAACAGAATATATGGATAATGCTGAGTATGTCGGTATGGGCAAGTTTCAGTTTAACCGAAATACTGCTACTATCAATATGCTTGTCAAACGTAAAGTCAAACTTGCAAAATCTGAAGACAAAACTCCCACTCTTGAAGTAGCAGGTTTGCTAGTAAATGACCTCAATGCTTTTAATAATTACACGATTGTAAGTAATGGCAAAATCAACGTAAAGTCATTACAAGTCAAAATCAGCAGCAAAAAAGTCTTTGACTTACTCAAAGAAAAAGGCATTCTAGATGCAGAAAAATTCGACTTTCGGGCTGAATATACCATTCAGTTAGATAACTTGCCACTTGTAGCTGCTAATAGTATTTACAGCAGTGTTGATGGGGTATTCAATGAACTAGCAGAAATTAAAGTACTGACTAGTATTATTTGCGCTCACTTGAGAAAGGAGTCAGATGTATTTATCGAGACGCAGTTAGATGAGTTTCAAAAGCACTATCTGTCCAAGAATATTTACATCAACTTTCCTACGACTAACGAATACATTGATATCAACGAAGCTTTAGCTAATGGTACTCTTGAATCAAAATTGAGCTATAAAATCGATATCGGCAGTCAAGATATTTTGAACCTGAGTAAGTTACCTTCTGCTAACAAGTTTCTCAATAGAATGTATCGTCTTTATGACAAAGAAACTGGAGAAATTATCATTAAGCCTAGTTTTGAAATGGCATTTAATGAGAATCTCGCTGTTAGGCACAGGTTATTGTCATCACGCACCAAAACTACAAAAGTTGACGAGTTGATGAAACCAATTTTTGATGATTTTCTTGGGCTTGAGAAAAATGGCATTGTTGGAGGTATTCTTAATAAAGTTGGTGCTGATAGTTTGGCGCAGTTATTACAGGATAAACAAACTGGTAAACAGATCAGCAAAGAGGAAATGGTTACAGCTTTAACGACGGCAAGTCACAAGCTAGAAGAATATGCAGAAAATATCTACCAAGATAAGATATCTCCCTTGGTATTTTACATTGGTTCTACTGGATTATTGCCAAAACAAATGGAAGCTAAAGCTATGACATCTGACGAAGCTGCTGCTAAATATCCAAATTTGAAATTTTCTAAAGATGAGCAAGAAGGTACTTTCTTTGCAGTTGGCGATAGCATTATCAGCATCTATACCAAGACTGAATATTACAGCAAACTTATTTCTGTTGGTGTAGACAATTAGATTGGATATACTAATCTAATTTGATTTGTGAGAATGCAAATATTATAATCCCGACTTATCAAATAAGTCGGGATTCAATACGGTTAGGTTAAGGTTTTTGATGAAAATTATAGATTGCAAAGATCCGAAAAATCATCAGGAAGACGCGATGAATCGCCGTCTCTACAATAATCAGTCTTTTGTAGAGACGGCGATT
>NZ_JBDNJQ010000006.1:0-117709 GCF_051172895.1 Nostoc sp. CALU 1950
GCTTGACAAGAGGCAGAGCCTCTTTTAAATACATTCCCAGCCTGGAGGCTGGGAATGAGATGACACAAGCCTTTGGGCTTTTCTTAGTGCCATTCGTTCCTATCGTCTTTATAGACCACCAATAACACCACCGTCATTACGAGTAATTACTACCGTTGATGAACGTGGGCGACCTGATGGGCCATAACCTTGACTGTTAGGCCAATTGCTCACTAACGTGGGATTCGAGGTAGTCCCACCATCACCTGGGTGCTGGATGTTGACAAACATCGCTTTGCCATCGGGTGTAGTGATCACACCAGTTACCTCACAATCTGTAGGGCTGGTCAGGAAGCGTCTAACTTGTTTGGTGTTGGGGTCAGCACATGACATAGTGTTGCTACCAATGTTTGTCAAGTCACCGCGACCATCGCCTGCATGGTCAGTCTGAACCCAGAGGCGGCCAAAATCGTCAAACCATAGACCATCTGGTGAACTTAAGTCGTCACCTTTAATGTTGCCCTGAAGATTTGGTTCAGGTCTGGTTTTGTCGCCAGCTTCAAAGAAAATATCCCATTTGAAGGTAGTTGCTGTAACACTGCGTCCATCTTCGCGCCAGCGAATAATATGACCGTAACGGTTGTCAGGACGTGGGTTGGAAGCATTTACGGCAGGACGCGCACCGCCTGCTGCTGTTGTGCCATCTGGCTGGTTGGAGGAAACTGGAGTTGTGCCACGACGAGTATTATTAGTCAGTGTGCAATAGACTTCAATCTCTTTATATCCACCAATCCGAGGACGTACAGCTACCCACTCTGGGCGATCCATCATGGTTGCACCGACTCGATCACCAGCTTGTCTTGTTTTAATGAGTACTTCCGCTTGGCTTCTGAAACCATTCTCTGGTGTCAAACCATTCTGACCGTAGACCAAAGGAATCCACTTACCAGTACCGTTGTCATTGAATTTAGCAACGTACAGAACACCGTTGTCGAGCAAATCGCGGTTAGCAGCAGGATTTCCGGGATTTAAAGGTTGGGCACAAACGAACTTGTAGATATACTCGTTGCGCTCGTCGTCACCCTGATAGAAAGCAACACGGTTATTGTCATCAACAACAACCTGAGCGCTCTCATGCTTGAACCGACCAAGGGCAGTACGCTTGACTGGTTTGCTTTGTGGATTGTAGGGATCAATCTCAACTATCCAACCGAATAAATGGGGTTCAAGTGGGTTGGTGCTGGCATCGAAGCGTGGATCAACTTCCGGCCAGCGATAGCTAGATGATGTTGAAACGCCGTAGCGATTCTGTCCTGCCAGGATATCAGACTTTTCGATGCCTGGAATTGCAGCTACATCCCCTGTGGGGTTAGCAAAGTAGCCGTTCCAGTTCTCCTCACAGGTCAAGTAAGTGCCCCAAGGTGTGTAGCCGTTGGCGCAGTTGTTTATTGTACCGTATGCAGTGTAACCGTCGTTGAGTGTGCCAGTGTCAACAGAGCCAGTTGGCTGAATTGAAAACTTTTTCGACTTTAACAATGCATCGCCAGCCGCAGGCCCCGATACTCGCATCTCGGTGTTGGCGGTAATGCGGCGACCATAAGACGAATTACGATTAAAACTCCACTCATTGCCGTTTTTGGAAATTTCTACAACAGACACGCCATGAGCAGCTTGAGACTTCCGTACCTTGGCAATTGTGACTACATCTAAACCATCAGGATGCAAAATTGATTCCTGGGTGTACTCATGGTTGACGCACAGCAGACCAGTATTGATGGGCTGATTTAAAAAGCCTCTTAATGATCTTGCTTGTGAACTTACTGTCCGACCAACAACATTCCCTGGCTGTAAAGGGAAGTAGTGCATCCCATCATTGTGCATACCAAACTGCTTTTCTTGAGCAGCCGCATCTTGGGAGGCATCTGGTAGCCAAGTTGGGCCACCAGGTGCGATCGGATCTCCCCAAGCAATCAGCACTTTAGCTGTGTAACCTTCAGGAACACTGACAAGATCCTTTTCCAGAAATCCTGTAGCTGGGTTAAGTAGATTTGGTGGAATGCTCTTGAAGCCTATGCCAGCAAATCCAGTTCCCTTGGGAATAGGGGCTGCATCAACACTTTGAAGAAAGCCACCGATGGAAACATCACCCAGAACAGTTAGCACTGATGTACCCACAGCCGTCATGATAAACCGCCGCCGACTCAAACTAACGCGGTCAATCACATCACGAATTGACTCGTTACCGGATGGGTTGAGGGTCAAATTGTTTTTAGGGTGAAAGCGTCCTTTCATTCTTTGTTCTCCGTTTTAAGGCTTACGAGATTGCTATTCAGTTCATCTCTCAATAAGATGAGTAATTTGGTAAAGAAAAACTCTACATACTTACATCAATTACCTAGATATTTATTGAGATTTGACACATTTTTAACAGCCAATAAATAGCAGTGAATAACAAATCAAGACTGGCTGATGCTGCTTACGCAGACTAAAATAATCATGTTTTCTTTAACTTAAGTACTAAGTATTAACGTCAGGTTATATATTGATTAATTTAAATTTATCAACAAATTTTTTTGATGAAAAACATATTGTTCACTAAAAAATAACGATTTCGTGATGAATAATCGTCACGCTAAAAAAATAGAGTTATTAAAAAGAGTGCAAGATGTCAGGTTAAACAAATTTGACGCGATAATTTTTGGCAAAGGACGTTTAAAACATCCTCCGACATACCACACCCACTCTTTAACATGGTTTAAATTAGTCCGATGAACGACAAAGTTTTTCCGCCCATTATGGACAGGATATGTACCAAAATCCAGTGACTAATGGCTAATTAACTCTGAATTACTTGGTTTTTACGAATAAATATAATTAATTGATTGGTTAGCACAGTTCAAAATAATTAAGCTGAGATTATATGTTGATTAACTAAAAATTATCAACCCCTTGCTATTTCCTTAACTCAAATTAGGTAAGGAACAGTGTCAGCGCCCCATCTGTCCTATCCTGGAGATGGATAAATAGTGTTGTGGGTGAGACTGTGTTTTTCAGCGTTGTGATACCGACTTATAATCGCCAACCGATTTTAGAAAAGTGCCTCCGCGCCTTGGAGGTGCAGGAGTTGAGTAAGCCAAGTTCGGTTACTGATTACGAGATTGTTTTGGTAGATGATGGTTCTACTGATGGCACATTGGAGTGGTTGGCAGCACACAAAGAAGAGTTTCCTCATGTGCGCTGGTTTCAACAAGATCATGCTGGCCCAGCTGCGGCCCGGAATTTGGGAGTAGAACAGGCACTGGGAGACACAATTATCTTTATTGATAGTGATTTAGTGGTGCTGAAGAATTTCCTGCAAGCTCATGGTAACGCGCTAGTGGAGGGGAAAAAGAAATTAGGGAGCGATCGCTTTTTCACTTACGGTGCAGTTATTAATACTTGCAATTTCAACAATCCAACAGCTGAACCCTACAAAGTCACAGATTTTTCAGCAGCCTTTTTTGCTACGGGAAATGTAGCGATTCCTAAGTATTGGTTAGAGAATGCCGGACTTTTTGATACCACCTTTCAACTTTATGGCTGGGAAGATTTAGAATTAGGTGTGCGGCTGAAAAAATTAGGTTTGACACTAATTAAATGTCCAGAAGCCGTAGGATATCACTGGCATCCAGCATTTAACTTAGAGCAAATTCCCCGATTGATTGACCAAGAAATTCAACGCGGACGTATGGGAGTTTTGTTTTATCAAAAGCATCCCACATGGGAAGTGCGAATGATGATTCAAATGACTTGGCTGCATCGCTTACTTTGGGGCATTTTGTCACTGAATGGTGCGTTAAATGAACGGACAATGGCTCCGTTATTGCAATGGCTAATTAACTTAGGTAAACCGCAATTGGCTTTAGAAATTGCCCGAATTTTTCTTAACTGGTATAACGTGAAAGGTGTCTATGAAGCGTATGCTCAAATGCAGCAAGCATTGTGATTTAAACACCTTTAGAAAGTACCACCGTGTAATGATCGAGGATGTTGGCTAATGTGGGTTAAGCGACATAGGGTAAAAAGCTTCTACTCTAAAGCATTTAGCGCCAGATTAACTTGCAAGCGATAGAGTCAGGTAATTTTCGGTAAACATATTAACAGACAGATCGTTACACTTGACCTGAAAAATGAAAAATCATCGCCACTGTAAACTTCCAGAGAATTGGGATAACCATGAACAATGGAATCAGTATTGGGCTAATCAATCAGATGCGCTCCCCCAGCCTCAAGTTTGGTCACCCTGGCGCAATGAACCTGAATTGAGATTTATAGACTTCGTGAGGAATCAATCACAACGCAAGGTTTGGTTTGCAGGTTGTGGAATCAGTTTTGCACCTATTTTTTATGCCTGTGCAGGTTGTAATGTGCTTGCTAGTGATGTCTCTGTTGCGGCGATCGATTTTTTGCGACAGGTGAATCAGCAGGGGATAACATCTTTAGTTTCCAATGTTGAAGAAATGAATGCTGACCTTAAATTGGAGGAGACGCAAGCAACTAATCTGCGTTTTCTAGTTCATGATTTTCGTGAGTCATTGGATGAATACGACTTTGATGTAATACTCAACATTAAAGCTTATCAAGGTCTTCCTACAACCAGTATGAAGCAAGCTGCAACTACCTTTTATAACGCTCTTAAAACAGGTGGTTATGCTATCTTCGATACTCAAAATGTTCAAGGGGATTACCGCAATCAAATTGAAGATTCATTGCTTGATGTAGGTTTCTATATCCCGTTTCACAAAAGTGAACGTTGGCATAGAGAGCAATTGAACTCAACAGGAATTGTTTATGTAATGGTGCTTGGTGGTCCCATAATTCCTCAATGGGGGCAATATGGTGATGATGATTGGAATACTAGAGCATCTCAAGACCAAGAAATTCTGTATTCACTTCACAGTGAATATCAAAAGAAACGGGAACAAGAGTCAAAAGAGGTTCAGGAAATATTAAAAGGCAAGCAGACTAAAATAGCCCATGTTGTCTACAATACTGGTTGAAGCTCTGATCGGGCAATAGAGATGCACAGCACTGGTTCTCATAACTCTTGCTCTGGCTCGTTTGCGGCAACTACAGGAAGAACCTCTAGGGGACTTCCAAGGAATAAATTAGTTTTAAAAGTTAGGAATGCATAGTCAGTTTCTCTCTTAAACTAACTGAGATATGTTATGTCAAAATCGCCCCACCCATTAAGCGCTCATATCGATACTTCAATTCTTCTTTCATCAAATACCAGCGCTCTAAACTAACATCCATCTCGATTATTTTTTCCGCTGCTTGCCGCGCTAAAAGTAAAACTTCCTCATCATCAACCAAACTTGCTAAAGTAAAATCTGGCACTCCAGATTGACGAGTTCCCAGTACTTGCCCTGGTCCACGAAAACGCATATCCATTTCAGAAATGAAAAAGCCATCCTGAGATTGTTCCAACACCTTCAACCGTTGTTGAGCATCAGGACTTCTAGAACTGCTCATCAACAAACAGTAAGATTGAGCCGCGCCACGACCGACGCGCCCCCGCAGTTGGTGGAGTTGCGATAAGCCAAATCGCTCCGCATTTTCAATCAGCATAACTGTCGCATTAGGTACGTCTACACCAACCTCGACAACGGTAGTAGAAACCAAAATTTGCGTTTGGTTATCACGGAATTTGGTAATAGATTCATCTTTTTCGGCTGAACTCATGCGACCATGCAACAGCCCTACTTGAAAGTCGGGAAAAACGCTTTCTTGTAGCTTTTGATGCTCATCTACAGCCGATCGCAAATCTAATTTTTCTGATTCTTCCACTAATGGCAAAACCACATAAACTTGTCTACCTTGGACAATTTCTCGGCGGATCAGGTCATAAGCATGGTTGCGTTGCTGACCTGACAATACTGTTGTCTGAATCTTTTGCCGTCCCGGTGGTAACTCATCAATTTGGCTTACATCCAAATCCCCATGTATTGTCAGTGCTAAGGTTCTGGGAATTGGGGTAGCTGTCATAGTTAACACATGAGGTTGATTGCCTTTTTGCTGTAAACGTGCCCGTTGTTCTACCCCAAAGCGATGCTGTTCATCTATGACTACTAACCCTAATTGCTGGAAGTTTACAGGGTCTTGAATCAAGGCATGGGTTCCCACTAACAGAGGTAATTCACCAGTTCCTAACTGAGAATGTATTTGTCTTCGTTTAGCAGCTTTAGTCGAACCTGTAAGTAATTCCACTGGTAAATGCAGCAAGTTAAACCAGCCAACTAACTTGCGATAATGTTGTTCTGCCAAAACTTCTGTGGGAGCCATCAGCGCCGCTTGGTAGCCAGATTGAATTGCTGCAAGGATAGCTAGCACAGCAACGACTGTTTTACCGGAACCGACATCACCTTGCACCAAACGATTCATTGGTACAGGTTTTTGCAAATCGTTGAGGATATCGTTGAGAACTCTTTGCTGTGCGCCAGTGAGTTGAAAAGGCAGTATTTCGTGAAATTTCTCTACAAGTTGACCTCGTGGGACAAGGATGGCGCTGGTTTGAATCGCTCTTGCTTGCTGTTGACGTTGGAGTAACCCAAGTTGTAGGTAGAAAAATTCATCAAAAACTAGGCGACGACGGGCAACTTGTAGGGCGGCGCTATCACTAGGAAAATGGATATTAGCGATCGCATCCTTCAATTCCATCAAACCATACTTCTGTCGCAAACCACTTGGTAAAGGGTCTTTCAGGTTAGCCGCAGCAGGTAAAGCAGCAATTACCGCCTGTCTGACTGTATTCGCCACCACGCCTTCAGTTAGTCCATAAATTGGCACTACCCGCCCAATATTCAGCGATTCAATCGTATCTCCTGGACTTGCTAAAACCTCTAATTCTGGATTATCCAGTGTCAAGCCGTATTTACTTTCTTTCACCAATCCACAGGCCGCCAGAATACTACCTACTGCATAACGGCGTTTTAAACTTTCTTGCCAAGCGCGACTGCTAAAGCGTGTACCTGCGTAAAAACGACCAATTTTGATTTGACCGCTGTTATCTTTGACTATCAGTTCTAAAATTGATAATTTCTGATTTTTAGGGCTAGTAAAGCAGTTGCAACGTTTCACTGTAGCGACTATTGTCACCGTCTCACCTGCCTGTAACTCGCGGATATTCACCTGACGCGCGTAATCAATGTGGTCACGAGGATAATAAAAAAGCAAGTCGCGGACGGTATGTAAACCAAGCCGTGCCAAATTATCAGCTTTTTTGAAGCCTATTTCTGGTAAATCACTGAGTTTTTGCTCAATGTTCGGGGCAAGCCTCCGACTCACCTCAGCAACAATTGGAGATTTCGGATTTTGGATTTTTAATTGATTAATTTTCCCCTGCTCCTCTGCTCCCCTGCTCCTTTGCTCCCCCTGCTCTCCCTGTTGTAGTTGAGAGAGATACCTGCGAGTCTCTGCTACTAAATGTTGTCTTTCTTCCAGTGCTAGATGTGGATAACTAGCAAATTGCACCGCTAATCCTTGCCAACGGCGGCGTTCAGTTTGGGGCAAGCCTGTTGGGAACTTACCCAAAGTTAGGCTCAGAAATTCACTGAAGCGGTATTGTTTGCCTACCAAGTCTGTAAAGCCACGTTCGGCTTCTATTGCCAAGGCTTTGTGCAATCGTATCCAATCTGGTTTTTCATTAGTCATTGGTCATTAGTCATTAGTCATTGGTCATTGGTCATTGGTCATTGGTCATTTGACTCTGGACAAAGGACAAAGGACAAATGACTAATCCTCAAACCAACTAGCACGCCATGCAGCTTCTGCTTCAGCGATCGCCATTTCTCTATGTTTCTTTTGATACTCTCGTCCGAGCTTATTTAGCTGAACTAAAATACTGCGGATTTGCCTACGCTCAGAAGAGAGTGTCACATCAGCAAATTCAATTTCCCCTAACCGCAGGTTAATAGCCATAATTTGTGTCAGACCAGAATCTTCTGACTGCTGCTCATTTTCAATTTCAATTACTAAGTTTAATAAGTTGGGTGGCCCTGGCATTACCTCCGCTGATGCTTCTGATGCAGCTGCTGCCGCTGCTGCTAAAATCGGCTCTGGTAATTTTTTGGGTAATACCCCGGCTTTTTGTAATAAAAGATTAGCATCATGGGAAATTTTTTTCAGTATTTCTTGCGTAACCTCTTCTAAGTTCTGTTGCCATTTTGCCAGTTCTATAGGATTCGAGGTATCTGGAGACAAAGGGGACAAGGAGGAATTTAGTTCCTCATCTCCCACATCTCCCATATCTCCCTCATATCCCACTGCTTCTTCACTTTTAATATAAGTGAGCAATTGTTCAGCTGCCAGTTGACCTAAGCTGCGGAAGGCTTGTTGCAATTGTTGACGCTGATTCAATGACAAATGCAAAAAGTTTTCGGGATACCCTTGGGTACAGAGGTGGTAACTCGCGAGAATCAACTGTTTTCGTACAGCTAGTCCCAAGGTGGCTAGATAACTAGCATAAGCGGTTTGTAGTTCTACTGCGATCGCCCGAATCGCTTCTTTCAGTGCTGCAATATCCCGTTCAATTCGCTCGATTGCTCTTGCCATATCTTTTCGTTCTTGCCCATCTGAACCATTACATAGTACAAATGTACAAATTTATTTTAGGATAACTTTCCAGAGAATTTTAGATTTTAAATTAAATGCGATATTTCGCGTCTTTACTAAATAAAATACAGGTCAGCCTATTTGCTTGACCTGTATCTTAAAGAGTCATTAGTCATTAGCCCTTGGTAAAGACTAATGACTAATATTACTTGCTGCCAATTTGTGCAGCGACTTCATCAGCAAAGCTCATTTCTTGCTTTTCAATGCCTTCGCCCAGTATATAGCGGACAAAGCGGGTCACTTGAATTTCTTCGCCTACCTGCGCCTTCACTTGCTTTACCAAGTCTTCCACGGAAATACTCTGGTCGCGAATGTAAGGTTGATCGAGCAAAGCCAATTCTTTCAGGCGTTTTTCAATCCGTCCCTGAACAATCTTTTCTTTGATATTATCTGGCTTGTTCGCCAAATCATCCTTGCCCATTTCAATGTCTTTTTCTTTTTGAGCAATTTCGGTAGGGATTTGGTCTACGCTGACATACTCGACATTTGGGCAAGCCGCAACTTGCATTGCAGCGTTTCGTGCCAAGGCTTGGAACTCTGAATTAGAGGCCACGGACTCCGTTTGGGAACCGAGTTCTACCAACACACCAACTCGACCGCCAGTGTGAATGTAGCTGTCTACTACACCTTGCGTGCCCTCTGCTAAGGGAAAGTTGACAAAGCGACGCACTTGGATATTTTCACCAAGGGTGGCAATGGTTTGCTTGATAAATTCTTCTACAGTCACGCTTTCATTTTCAATATAATGTTGAGCCAACAAAGACTCGACACTATCAGCGGTCGCTGCTTGCTTTGCTAGGTTCTTAACTAAAGCTTTAAAAGCCTCATTACGAGCAACAAAGTCAGTTTGGCAGTTCACTTCTATTAATACACCCACTCGACCTCCGGGCTGAATGTAAGTGTCTATTAGACCTTCTGCCGCAATGCGATCGCTTTTCTTCCCCGCCGAAGCGATGCCCTTTTTCCGTAGCCAGTCTATGGCTTCTTCTACGTTGCCATCAGTCTCTTTCAGCGCCTTTTTGCAGTCCATCATGCCAGCACCAGTTTTTTGGCGTAGCTCTTGGACGAGTTTTGCAGATATTTCCGCCATGTTGCCTCAATTCCTAACTTGACCTCGAGTTGTAATCGCTCACCTAATTTAGTACTGAGTACTGAGTTTTGTTAGCGTAAGCGGGGCGTTTAGCCCGTGCTGAGTTTTGAGTGTTCAGTTATCAATTTTATTCTTCATTGACAAATCAAAACTTCAAAAATCAAGACTCAGCACTATCCAATTTGCTGAGTCTTTCTATCTTACTCAGCACTCAGCACTCTTCACTCAGGACTATTCCTCTGTTTCCTCGTCGGGAATTACCGCGTCAGTATATTCGGTTTCTTCGTAGTCATCGTCATACTCACTACCGTCGTAATCTTCGTAATCCTCTTCAGCATCCAGCTGACCGTGACGACCTTCATAAATGGCATCTGCCAATTTTCCGACTATCAGCTTAATTGACCTGATAGCATCGTCGTTTGCTGGGATGGGGATATCGACTACATCGGGGTCACAGTTTGTATCCAACATGGACACGATAGGAATATTCAGCTTTTGGCATTCTTGAACTGCGTTATATTCCCGCCGTTGGTCTACAATCACCACGATATCGGGTACTTTCCGCATTGTTTTAATGCCGCCCAAGTATTTCTGAAGCTTCGTCATTTCCCGACGTAGCATTGATGCTTCTTTTTTGGGTAATAAATCTAGTGCCCCAGTTTCTTCACGGCGTTCTAAATCTTTCAGACGATCTACCCGTGTTTTGATGGTTGCCCAGTTGGTCAACATTCCACCCAACCAGCGTTGGTTAATGTAGTGGGAACCACAACGGCTGGCTTCTTGGGCAATAATTCCAGCTGCTTGGCGTTTAGTGCCAACGAAAAGAAACTTCTTCCCTTGTTCTGCGTGCGATCGCATGTAGTTGTAAGCATTATCCATCAACTGGGCAGTTTGCACCAAGTCGATAATATGCACACCATTGCGGGAAGTATAAATGTAGGGAGACATTTTTGGGTTCCAACGCCGGGTCTGATGCCCAAAGTGAACCCCTGACTCCATCATTTGAGCCAATGAAACTACTGGCATATATTTTCTAACTCCGATTCGGGTTAAACCTCCATCCAAGTGCATTTCCCAACTGGGAAACACCCGAATTCTCAGATGTGCGAGATTAGTTAACCATACTAGGTTAGCACATTCGGAAGAGTTGTAGTTGCTTGACCGAGTGAGGGCGAAAAAATAGCGCTACCCACTCAACAATTGGGAAGCGCCATGTTGTATTAAACCCAAAATACCTATCTACTCGCGATCTTCTTGATCTTTGGGTTTGGGTTTTTGCCGCCGTTGTTCTACCTGCTCGTCGATAGTTTCTCTCATTTTCCGATCAGCAGCGTCCATCGCAGAATACTTAAAGCGGTTGACTATACCACTGAACAAGTTGCCAAAGAATCTTTCAATTTCTTGCATAATTTGATACCTCAATATTTAAAGGTAAATTCTTGACTCTACATTGGTCTTGGACTTTCTAGTGGAAGTAGGAAATAAAACGCTAACCTGTCCTTGAAGTATCTGTTAGTCTCTTAGCGTCTCTGGGTCCTTAAAAGGCTGGCGGTTTATTTATCCTTTGATTCAGTTTTGCTTACAAATGACTGTATAAAACAGTCTGATCAATTAAATCAGTATTGTTGAGACTTACTAGGTTGAAACGCGCTGGAGATTTATCTATTGTATTCTCTCTAAGGTAATAAATATAGCAAAGATGCAGGTAACAAATTGTTTACTTGGCATTGGGTTGAGATATAACCAAAAACCTGGAATATGATCTGGAAAGGCTTGATTTGCTGTTGTGAAAAATTCAGATATAGCAAGTTTTCAAACCCAGACAGGATAAAGTTTTTCAGACCGTCTTGCAGAAAACTACACATAAGGTTTTATGTATGGTCTAAAATACTACTCATTTCTTGCTGGTAACGCTTGGGAGTTGTGCGTAGCATTCGTTGAAACACAGATGTCATGTGACTTTGGTTGCCAAATCCCGCTTCTGCGGCTACCTGTGCTAGCGATCGCTTTTGGTTTTGTAAGAGTTTTTGGGCAAGTTCCAGCCGACACCGGAGGACATATTGATAAGGCGATAGTCCAGTTGTGACTTTAAATGCTCGTGCGAAATGGTAGGGACTGAATCCTACCGTAGCAGCAATCTGGTTCAGGTTAAGTTCCTCGGATAGATGCGCTCTGATGTATTCCAAGGCAGACTTTAACAAATTTGGGTCTAAAAACTCTGGTGGACGTTTGAGCCGTCCAGATAGATTTGAACGTCGGTGAATAATCTGTGCTAACACCGCCGTTGCAACTGATTCTAAGTAAAATGCACCACCAATTTGTCCATTATAAAAAAACTCTTGCATAGCGATCGCAGCACTCAAGCCCCAATGAGTCTTCGGAATTTGCCCTGGCTGTAATTCAATTTTCTGTCCCTCTGCTTCCACTTTGACTATCCGCTCTAGAAAAGATTGAGAATATCCAAACACCACAAAACAAGAAGCATCTTCCACCGAACTATAAGTACTGCCTTGAGGCACAATATCAAAACCTCCTGGTAGGGCTTGGTAAGGTTGCAGTCGATCAGCATTGAAGGCAGCAATCCCACGAGTTTCCCCAAAACTTGTTACCACCAGGTTAAGTGGTGAGCGAATATTGACTTCTAAATGTCCTGGCGGAATGATTGCTACCATCAACTCTGGTGTTTCTAGCCAGTGTCCCCACTGCGGTAGAGCTTCTAGTGGGGGCTGATCAAGAGGAATTTTACATTCTGAGGGATTGAATAAAAACTCTTTTAGCAGATTCATGGGCAGAGGCAATCAAGTATTAACAGCAATTTAAATACTTCAACCCGATTGTCTCAAAAAGTAGATTTCGATATTCCGCAAGAATTGAAAAGACAGTAACAATTGCAGGCAAGTATTTTCAAAGTTAGGATTTTGATTCGAGTGATACTTGGCTAGTCTATATCGTCGGTGGTCTGGCTTGTCTTTACTACAGCGTGCAGCAATTTTTATAGTCCAGCGACGGTTCTAACTCAAAAATTATAATGCTTAAAGCAATTGATACTGACCTTTGGGTTGCTGAACAACCCCTAAAATATTTTGGCTTGGAAGTAGGGACGAGGATGACTGTGATTCGTCTAACCAGTGGCAAATTAATGGTGATCTCACCTATTGGCATAGATGACGCAACTATCAATGAGCTAAATCAATTGGGAGAAGTTATTTACATTGTCGCCCCCAACTTGTATCATCATTTATTTGTTGCTGACTTCAAGCTGTGCTATCCTCGTGCCAAACTATGGGCAGTATCTGGTCTAGAGCGCAAACGACCAGATTTGCAAATCGACCAGATTATTAGCGATCGCACTATTCACCTGATTGATGGGGTCGAATATTTATTAGTACAAGGCTTTAACACACTGGATACTAGTGGACTTTCACCACTCAATGAATGCGTCTTTTTTCATGTCAAAAGCCGGACTTTGATTGTCACTGATACAGTTTTCCATTTTGATGATCAATGTTCGCCAAGCACAAGGTTAGTAGCCAAACTTCTAGGTGGTTACAACCAACTTCGTCCATCGTTATTGGAGAAATTTGCAACTCAGGATAAAGTCAAAGTTAAATGGTCAATTCAACAGCTTCTCACTTGGGATTTTGAACGAGTAATCATGGCGCATGGCAGCATAATTGAACAAAATGGTAAATCTCAGTTTAAAGCTGGTTATGAGTGGTTTTTAGAAACTCCTTTGTAGTGATACTTTACTCACATAAAATATATAATTCTGTTTTTGAACTTTACACCAAAATAAAATTAGTCTTTTCAAAAAAGCCGCACTCGTTACTGAATAGTATCGGGGTCTACATTGAGCGATCGCAACCTCGCCTTTAACTGTTCTATTTGCAATTCTGCCTGTTCTGCTCGTTGGCGTTCCTGTTCTACCAGTTCTTCTGCTTGCTGTCTTGCTAAAACTTCCTGTCGTAAAGCCTGTGCCAGTTCACCAGGAATCAGTAATTTTTCCCCTGTATCCTCTCGATAAAACCCAATTAGTTTTCCCTCAACCACCAAACGCAGTTGTAATGGTTCACTGCGTCCATCCTCTATAGGTTCGTAGATTTCTCCCCGCAAGCGATAGCCACGTAACTGTTGTTCCACCCACTCGCTTTTAGGGTCAAATAGCCAGTATTCCTTGACACCTAGCTGCTCATAGAGGGTCTTTTTGAAGATTTCGTCTTGTCCCTTAGTCCCAAAAGATGTCATCTCAAAAATAACTGTGGGTACTTGACCCTCTTCCCAGATTTTATAGTTGTCTCGACCGCCGGGTGCGACATCAAAAATCACCATCACATCTGGCGCTACCCGCAACTTGGGAAAGCCTTGTGCATAGTAAAGAAATTGATTTGCCAAGACTGTTGCCTGACGATTTGCCAAATACTGTTTCAGGACTTCTAAGGTAGTTAGTAAAGCATAAAGGTGGTCGTAGGTTTCTGCCACTGGTTGACCATCAGCACTGGGATAGAAAATTTCTGATTCGACACTAACAGGTAAAGTAGCCATCATGGTTGTAAAATCAGCGCTACAAAATTATTGTAAAACAACTCTAGTTCTTCCTAACTTGGGATGTACAAGCTTTTTAAAATATAACTAGATAACTCACAAAATCCTTCGCCTTCAGCAGCGCTAGTAATATAAGCAGGGTGATATTTCAACTGATTTATATATTCCAGCACGTTTGCCACGCCTACAGAAAGAGGAAAATAACGCTGATCAAATAAACTTTCATCATTGGGACTATCACCCACAGTGACAATTTGTTCTGATGAGTACTGGGGCAAATATTCGCGCAATACTTGCAACAATCCCACAGCTTTATCTTGTCCTTGGGGTTTAATGTGACACTGCACGTTGCTATAGGTAAATCCCCAACCCATTTGTTGACAAAGACTATCTAGGGTTTGTATTTCATCTTGAAGCAAACCAGCTACATCAAAAGTCCAGTCGGTGGTGCGAAAGCGATTATCAGCAGATTCTTTGATTTGGGGAAATTTAGTTTGTAAATTCTCAAAAGTTGTAGCTAACTGCTGGCGATGTTTAGCTAAATCGGGAATGGGTGTTAAAACTACTGGTTTATGGTTCCCCGGTGGAAAGTACAAACCGCCATTTTCTGCGATCGCACCTGCTACTGGCATCAAACTACTCAATCCACTCACCCATCCAGCAGAACGTCCTGTGACAATCAGCACCTTAATGTCAGCTGCCGCTAAATCCTCTAAAGCTTGTAACAGTGCGGGAGTAAATTTTCCTCGTCTGGTTAGAGTGCCATCCATATCTGTGGCTATCAGACGAATATGAAGAAAGCTTGTAGATGAAACTTCAGACAGGGCAGGGACGCTCTGGTGTCTGGACATAGGCAGTTTGTAAAAAGCTGTTAAAAATATTAATGATACAGCAAGATGACCTTGAAGATTTGGGCATCCTAAACATCAGGAGTCAAGTTTTTCAGTTTTCCAACCATGCCCACTTCGATGTTTCTTGCCCAAACCCCAGGAAAGCCTAAAAAAGCATCCCAGGAAGTGCCAGCAAGTAATCCTCAAATGCCACCATTATTGTTGGTAACTTCTGGAGGACTGGCTTTAGCGGTGATTGCTTTGATTGTGTATAGTAAGCTCCAGAAGGATAAGCTGGAGAAAAAACTTAAGTTTGAACAATTCCGCGCCAAAGAACTAGAGAAAAAGTTTAAGCTGGCGCTGGAAACGATTCGCAAAATGGAAACTAATCCCGATTTGGTCAACTCACGGGACTTTAACCTGGATTATCTGCGAATGCGGATGTCAGAGGAGGTGTTTCATTTTGCAATCCTTAATCAAATAAAGATTCAGATCAAAGAAAAAATTTCTCAAGCTCTACGTCCAAATCAAGCCCAACAAGGATCGGTTGGAATTGCTAATAGCGCTGGACGGCAAGTAGATGAAACTTTTGATGTAGAGTATGAAACTGGTAGTCCAGGGAACTCTGCCAAGCGAGTGCTGTTTCGGATTCAAATCCGGTTAATGAAGTTACCGACACAAGCAACTTCTGCGACTATTAGTCAAATTATTGATTGTATAGAAACTTACCTAAGCCCCATAGAAGATGAAGATAGTTGGCAACCCATAATTCAAGGTCGGATTGCTACTATGCATTGGGATCAAAAAGCCAAACCTACGCCTCTATTGGTGCTGGAGCAATCGAATGAAGGCGTGAATGTAACTTTCCGTACTAGTCGCCAACCAAATACCCCAACTCCGCCAAAGTCACCTGGAATGAAAAAATCAGGTTCGGCTAGATTATAAATTATGCCTGTCATTGGTCATTTGTCGTTTGTCATTGGTCATTCACAAAGGACAAATGACTAAAATCATTACTGAATAACTGTATTTGGGGAATTACGGGTTAAAAGACCATCTTCCATTTCTACGATGCGATCGGCTATGTCTAAAATGCGGTTGTCGTGTGTCACTAATAAGATAGTAGTTCCCTGATTTTTAGCTAGACTCTGCATTATTTCCACAACATCGCGTCCTGATTGTTTATCTAATGCGGCTGTTGGTTCGTCTGCTAGCACTAGTGGGGGACGATTTACTAGAGCGCGAGCGATCGCAATTCTTTGTTTTTGTCCACCAGAAAGATTGTCTGGGTAGTAATCAACTCGTTCTTCTAGACCAACGGAACCCAGCATGGCTTTTGATTTAGCTACTGCTTCTGTTTGAGAAATATTATCATTCAGCTCTACTGCCATTTGCACATTTTGCTTTGCAGTCAAGAACCCTAGCAAATTGTGAGCTTGGAAAATATAACCAATGTTGCGTCGCATCTGCACCAGTTTGTTTTGACTGACGCCAACGAGTTCTTCACCTAAAAATTTTAAACTTCCCTCTTGTACAGACCGCAAACCACCAATTAAGCTCAGTAATGTGGTTTTACCTGAACCTGATGGGCCAGTCATAATGACAATTTCACCTGGATAAATGTCTAGGTTAATGTCAAACAATATCTGTTTTCTCAGTGCGCCTTTGCCATAGTAGTGGTTGAGATTTTTAATGGCGATTACAGGTTCTTTTTCCATCATATTTTTGTTAGTTCTAAGTTAGATTTTTCAAGACTTAACTGTAGTGAATTTCAGGAGTTAAATTTGTTTTATTGCCCTTATAATCTATGGCGATAAAAAATATTTATTATCCATTAATTTGAAATTAATTAAAAGATATCTGCTGGATCGGCAGAACGTAATTTTCGGACTGCGATCGCACCGGAAATGATACACATCAGTATAGTCAAAATCAACACCATTACCGCTCGATCAAAACTCATAAAAACTGGTAAAAGTGTTGCGTTTCTGGCACTGTCATACATAAATAAAGTAAATATTATTCCAGGAAAATATCCTAAAACTGCTAATAACAAAGCTTCCTGAAGAATGACTGTTAATAAATAGTTTTGTGTATAGCCTATTGCCTTGAGAGTAGCGTATTCAGCTAAGTGATCTGCAACTTCTGTATAAAGGATTTGATAAACAATCACAGTCCCCACAATGAAACCCATGATAGTTCCTAGTGTGAAAATAAATCCAATAGCTGTACTATTTGCCCAATAATTCCGCTCAAAATCAATAAATTCTTGCTTAGTTAAAACATTTACCTCGTTAGGTAAATACTTTCGTAATTCTTGGGCGACAACTGTAGCATTCGCTCCCGGTTTTAATCTAATTAGCCCAATATCAATTAATCCTTGTTGACGATTGTTGAATATTCGCAGAAAATTGATATCACTTGTAATTAAATTACCATCTGCGCCAAAGGATGCACCTAATGTAAATAATCCTTCTACTTTAATTCGCCGCCTTCGTACTTCTGATGTTACAGTCTTTCCTTGATCATAATTAGCAGCAATTGGGCCATACTCCACCCTAGAAGAACGGTCAAATAAAACTACATCGGGTAGTTTAAGTTTATCTAAATTCTCCTGAACTCCAGGTAAGTTAACTAGATTATTTTCTGGGTTCATCCCAAAGATTAGGATACTCCGAGGACGGCCTGTTACAGGATTTTTCCAGATTGTAAAGTCCAAATATATCGGATGTACTGATTGGACTGCGGGTAACTCTAAAGCTTTATATAAGCGTCGTTGAGAAAAGCTTCTCATCGCCAGGACAGCGCTAGATTGACTGTTAATTAAAACAATATCGCCTTGCAAGCTGTTATGAAATCGAACGTTACTATAATACAGAGCATCCCGGAAGCCGAGTTGCATAAACATTAAAATATCAGCAAAAGAAATTCCTGCTAAAGCCACTGCTAGGCGAGTTTTTTCCCTTGTCAGTTGTAGCCACGACAGAGGTATTTTTTGATTCATTTTATAGGCATCCAAGCACAGTTAAATAATTCGTAATGGGCTACGCCTCGCTTCTCTACGAGACGCTGCGCGAACGCTAACGTAATTCGTAATTGACTGTTGCTATTGATTTAAACCCCCGATATTAGTTAAAGGTTGAGATTTTTCACTCAATTCTGGCAAGGCTAGTATCGAAGTTATAGAATGCTTAAACTTAATTAAACAGTCTACTGAAGAATATTTATCATCCAAAGTATCAAATCAGAAATTGATATTACTGCTCATCCATAACTTAATTAGTTATTAATTTCGACAACTACTTTGGCGTAAGTCAAACCAGAAACTTTCTCGCTATCTTCTGGAGGTAGAGCAATTTTAACTTCTACGACTCTGGCATCCACATCTGCTGCTGGATCTGTATTCAGCACATCTTTTTTACCAATTTTTCTACCAATTTCAGTGACAGTTCCTTTTAATTCGCCGCTAAATGCTCCATTGTCGCTGCTGATAGTGGCGTTTTGACCAATACGCACTTTACCAATACTGTCTTCGGCGACTTCAGCAATCACAAACATTTGGCTGGTTTGTCCAATTTCAGCAATGCCATTGGCACCAATCGCTTCGCCTGACTTGCTGTAAACCTTTAGAATCTCTCCGGCTATTGGTGCTTGAACGTAGCTCAATCTCAGCTCTGCTTCGGCTCTTCTAACATTTGCGAGGGCATTACTAACTTGGGCTTGCGCTACTTGCACATCGGTAGGACTAACGTCCACAATTCTGCTCAGTTTGGCCTTTTCTTCATCGATTTGTCTTTGCAAAGTTGCTACAGTTTTATCGCGGTTAACTTTGGCTTCGATTAGCTGCTGTTGCAAAACTGCTAAATTTTGTATTTGGTTAGCTCTAGCCTCAGCAAGTTGCTGTCGCAGGGTTGCCAATGTCTGCTTTAAGGTAGCCTGGCTTTCGACAACCTGCTGATTAAAAGTTACTGCACTCAAGCGTCTTCTGTCCCGCTCTTGCTGAGAAATAGCACCTTCTCTGTATAAAAAATCATAGCGTCCAGCATCAACTTGAGCATTGCGCTGTTCGGCTTGGATACGTGTAATGGTCGCTCTTAGAGCATCTCTTTGCCCACTAAGTTCAGCTTCTAGACGATTCACGGTTGCTTGTTGGACAAGTTTATCACCACTTAACTGGGCTGCAATCCGGGCGATCGCAGCTTGTTGAGCATTCCTTTCGCCAATTAACTGCGCTTGTAGGCGAGCAATAACTGCTCTTTGGGCTTGAATATCTCTTGGAGATCCAGCCCTAACTTGCGCTAAATTCGCACGGGCTTCTTGCACTTTGGCTTTTGCCTCTTCTAGTCCGGCTATTTGGGTATCACGGTTATCCAAAATTGCCAAAATTTGACCTTGCTTTACCTGTTCACCCTCTCTCACCAAAAGTTGCTGAATTCGTGACGATGGTGCTAATCCTGATGATGGGGCGGACAATTTAACAACTTCACCTCGCGGTTCCAAACGCCCTACAGCACTAATGCTATTGGTAGATGGCATTACAGGGGCAGATGTAGTTAGTTTTCTCAGCTGCTCGATTTTAGCTGTACCTAGTATCCCAGCGGCGATTACTATGGGCACAGCTACAGCGATGCCCCACCAAATTTTAGGTTGTTCTTGGTTAAGTGCCTGCTCACTTGGCTTTGGCTTTTCAGTCACCCTTGACATAGTATGTTGCCCATTTACCTGAATTGTGCTGATGGAAGTAAAAATAAAAGGGTTTTTAATCAACAGCCAGCCGCTTAGGACAAACAACAGTGGTTTAAAGCTGGGTATGGCTTAAAAATCCATTGCGTGATGAACGCTCAACACTATGGCTTTGTAAAATGGTGTTTTCTATAGCGATGTCTACGACGGGCTACGCCTACGCTAGTTTGTATGCAATACATTGACCTCACTTCCATTCCTCTCTCCTTTTAGGCTACGGTGTACACACAAGTCGAAAAAAGCTTGATTTTCCATTCTTCTCTCGTTTATCTCGTTTACCTCGTTTTTATCTCGTTCCCATGTTCTACATGGGAATGCTCCTCGTGGAGGCTCTGCCTAGGCTGTTGACTCTGTACCTTTTAGCCCACAAGACTTCATGCAGAAATTGTGTTTTTTATTTTGGCGTAAAGATGGCTGTTGCGGGCGCTTTCACACAAGCAAAAACCAGCACAAATAATTTTTCGGTAATTCCCAAAAAAATAGCCAAAATCAACAGCCTAGGCTCTGCCTCCAATCTGGCATTGAGTCAGAGACTCAATGAATGCATTCCCAGTCGGAGACTGGGAACGAGGAAATGCTTATCAAGCTAGGTTTTTAGGACTTGTGTGTACACCGTAGCTCCTTTTAGGAGAGACGCTTTGAAGCTTACTTACTCCCCAACACTAGTAGGCAAGGGGCTGGGGGTTGGGGGTTAGGTCTGTATTGAAACTGAGAAACGCTATAGTAGCTGGCTATTCAATAACTCTGAGTATTATTGAGACATGAGTGCAATGGAAGTTAGCAGAATTCACAAGCAGTATGAATCTAGATGCAGAGACGCGATATATCGCGTCTCTACACAAAATCCCAAAATGGTATGATGCGGTACTTTACTGCTACATTGACTACGGCTACAGTTAGTTACAAAATTGAAAAGAAACGTCAAAAATAGACTGTTGCCTTTGCTGGATACAATCTTGCTACAAAAGTTAGTCTTCCTTAAGTGAATCAACGATTAACGGACTAAAAAATATCTGTCAACTTGAGCATTCCTAACATCAGAGTTTCCTTAACTTTCTGGTCAATGAGTTAGCTGTCTCTAGTTGCTTGCACACTACCAAGACAACAAACCATTTTGTGATATTCGCTTCAAAGACCTTACTATTCTCCCTGTTGCTGTTTTAGGACTCCATTAAACTCTCGTTGAATGAATTCTACATTTATCCGTTACCTGAAAACGTAACAGAGCCTACAGATGAGGGAGATGGGGGGATGGAGGGGATAATTAAGTTGGAAGGTCGAATAAAACTGTGGTCATGTAATTTTCTGCCCAAGCTGGCCCAAAGGCTTTTTCTAGTACGCGACGGGTTTTATCGTTTTGCTGCTGTTTGGTGCAATAGTTGTGTTGTCCGGCGAGATTTTGGGTGACTTGTTCGACTGAAACAGGATGTGAGGCGATCGCTTGGGTACAATGAATGTCTAAAAATTCTCGCACCCGCGACAGAAACATTGCTTCTTCTTCGGGAGAACTGGGGCGTACAAAAATGCAAAAATCCGAAAAAATATTTCCCCATTCAGGTAATTCACGGGGTTGGGAAAAGTTAAGCACTGTTAGCTGTGTCAGTTCAGAAGTATACGATTCTGGTAAGGTACGCTCTAATTGAATTGGAGAAAGGTCTGCGATCGCTGCACTAATTTGTCCTCTACCCCCAACTAAATCACAACCAAACATCGGCAGGTTGTATTCTGGACGGGGAAACATGACGCAGTGCAAAATATCCAGCATATTTCCAATTTTTGCCAGTTCCAAATGCATTTTCCGAAACTGGGGCGTTTGATAGCAGCGGTTTTCAATCGTCAGTTTTTCGCCTTCTAGTCTACCTTCCACATACCCCAACTCATCAGGCAAATGGTAGGGCGATAAATCCAGGTGCTGATGCCAAGCTGCCTCAATACAATCAGCTAGCTGACGAATTAGGGGATGTTGTTGCTCACGCAGCGAGGGCATAGAAGTAAATGACATATTCTAGTTGGGAATGCGATCTAGTGGCCAGTCTACAACCTGTTGTGCCATACCTGTTGTGGTCTGCAATATAAGCAAACACTTGCACCCAGCCAACGTAAATTTATAAGACAGATGCTTTTCACAAGGATTATTTATTTTGTAGTCTAGGTTACAGAAATAATTTTAGATTAGCCCATTTGTGAAGGCTAATAGAAAGCTATGAAACTAGATTCTCATAGAACAGATTTTGCTGTGCAAACAAGAAGGCAGACTCTGAGGGGTTTTCAGCAGTTAAGAGCTTCTACTTGGGTGAACCTTTTGCTACTTCCCAACCCCTTTAGTTTTGACGAAGCACTTTTATTATGTCCGGTTTCAGCAGATGAGTGGTTAGCCTGGATTCCAGATCATGGAGAGGCAATACTCAATATTAGGCAATTTAGTTATTAGTCATTAGTCATTAGTCATTAGTCATTTGTCATTTGTCATTGGTTAATAACTTTAGACAAGGGACTATTGCCAGAAATCAGTGACATCGTATTCCAATTCACTTAGCATCTGCCGCAGCATGGGTAAACTGAGGCCAATGACATTACTGTGACAGCCTTCAATTTTTTCTACGAAGAAACTACCAAAACCTTCAATTGCAAAGGCTCCAGCACACTTGAGGGGTTCACCAGTGGCAACATAGGCTTCAATAGCGCGATCGCTCATTTGAGCAAAGTAAACTCTTGTAACTTGAGACTTGACTAAAGTATGGTTTTGTCCGGGGTCAATTAAGGCGTGACCTGTGTACAAGTCGCCAAAGTTACCTTGCATTATCTGCCAACGTGCGATCGCTTCAGAAGCATCTGCTGGTTTGCCGTAAATTTCACCATTCATGGACAAAACTGAATCACAACCCATAATCAAAGCCGATTCAAACTGCGGTGCTACAGTTTCCGCTTTGTACTGGGCAAGAGTTTTGACCAATTCTGCTGGTTCACTGAGTTCAATTTGCGACTCATCAAAGTCACTAGGTTGAACTATCGGTTCAATACCAACAGTTTGCAGCAAGCGGCGTCGGGCTGGCGAAGCTGAGGCAAGTACAAAAGATGGAATTTTCATGATCTAATAAATTTGTTAATTGGGTATTGGGCTTTGGGTAATTTAATTTTAGATTTTGGATTAAATTCCAATCTAAAATCCAAAATCTAAAATCTAAAATCTAAAATTCTTACTCCCTATTCCCCACTCCCCAATTAATAGACAGAAAAAGAATTGACAACCTCATCAATCATCCGTTTAACTTTCTGCCAGCGTTTTTCAGGAATTGAGGCATTGAAGGTAAAAAGTTTACCACGGCTCACAGCAACACTGGCGATGTTGTGTCGTTGCTGTTGATTGGGGAGTTTAACTTCATACTCTAAAAGGTAATATGTTTTACCATCTACTTCTCGCTCTGCGGCATTGACTAATTCAGCCGAACGACCAGAGTCAGGAGGCGCGAGAGCCGCTTTTCCTAATTTGTATCCTACTTCTGTTGGGGTTCCCAATTCTGACAAAGTTTTGCCTTCTGGAACTGGGCTAATCACAACTGAAACATTTTCAGACACCTCAATCAAATCGTGGAAAACCACATCTGGCCCATCGGCAACTTTAACTGGCAACCAGCCGTTAGGATATAAAAACTGATAGCCATCACTACTGTCTACAAAGCTTTTGAGTCCAGATGCAACCGCTACATCAGAATTACTCAGACTGAAGCTCAACACCAATAGCAAAATTAATACAATTCGTTTCAACATTTCTACAGTTTCCTTTGGGCTGGAGACAACACTAGCCAGTTTGTCCAGAAAGCGGGGAGCGGTATAATAACCCATGAGCTTGTCTTATGAATAATTAACACTTCTGAAGTTAATGTTAAGTTTTTTTGAGTACCGCGATCGCTTTTTTTTCACACAAGACACAGTTTAGCGGTGTGAACAGCCGTAATCAACCAAAATATTATAGAAGAATGTTATGGGGAAACCAATTTAACCAAGCGTCCCAATTTTCTACAATTTGGGCAAATTCTGCATAACCGCCTGCTTGCGGATGAACACCATCATTAGCTTTTGCTTCATTTATCCAGATGTTTGATTTTTCTAATATCAGAAAAACATCTAAATAAGGTACATTTAATTCCCTACAAATTAAAGCAAACTGTTTAGATAAATCAGTAGTTCTCTGCTTTCTTCCTGGGTCTTCTCGTTCTTCGTATGGTGCTAATCCAACCATCAAAATAGGATACAAGGATTTTGCTTCACTTAAAATTTCACGGGTATTTTTGATAGAATCTGTAAAATCTACACGAGTTTTACCGTTTTCTACTGTTGTATCATTCAATCCAAAGGAAAATATAACTCTGCCATCATATTCTTTGGGTAAGCGAAGTGATACTTCCTGTAACCAACGCTTTGCGATATCGGTACTAGTATCTCGCCTAATTCCTAAATTATAGTAGGTAATGTCATAACCTTTTTTATTAGCATTAGTGCATATTCTACCTGTCCAACCAAGACATTCAGGATCGCCAGTACCATTAACAAAAGAGTCACCAACAAAACAAATTCTTACTTCTTTTAGCATTATCAGTGTCTTCGGAAACGTATAGGTACATAGAGAATAACTCCGCGTCCCTCTACGTTTCAAAACAAATTTAGTAAATAGGAGAGGTAGATAATTCTACCTCTCCTATGGGGATAAACTAATTACTTAAAGCTAGTGAGCTTTTAGTATCTGTTGGGTTTGTGAACAAGAAAGCTGAGAACTTGGCACTGCTTGATGTTGTCAAAACCTACAACACGGATATAGCTGTTGTTGAATTGAGAACGGCATCCTTGAACTTCGCTCAATACTTCTTGAGTGGATTTAGCACCGAACAAAGGCAACTTCCACATTGTCCAATACAATTCTGTTGGCTCAGAAGTTTCGTTAAACTCGATCGCAGGAATGTAACCTTGATTCAAGATGTACTGGACTTGTTTAGCGATTTGAGCATCAGACAGAGGGGGAAGATAAGAAAGGGTTTCGTAACGACGCTCTTTTGGTAAAGTTTGCATAGCTTTTGATAATGGGTTGCGATTTTTACTACTAGGTTGACCGAACTAATTGGATAAGTTATCCAAATTCTGATCTGAAGTTGTTTGCTGTTCTGGTTGCAGACTGGGGTTAGATGTGTCTACTACTTGTGTGATGCGTTCTAAATGCTGGCGACGCTGCTCCATATTGGCTTGTTGAATGCCAGTGCGAACCATTTCAGGTAAAAATTCTGCAATTTCTTCCGCAATGTGTTCTCTGACAGTCATGATTCGCAAAGCTAAATCTGGTTTTTCTCGCAGCAGTTGCTCAAGGAATGACTCACCATTTTGAATTTTGCCAGACGAAAAGTTATGCAACCAAAGTTCTAATGGCGGATTAGTTTCGCCTAGCTGTGCCAATACTGTCCTTAGAGCCTGATAAGTCAGATAGCTTTGGAGAGTTTTGGCTGTGTCCTTCGCAATTTGCTTAAGATTCATGCTTGACCCCAGCCCTGAAGAGTTATGAGTTATGAGTTATGAGTTATGAATTAATGCAAATCCTAACTCTTAACTCTTAACTCTTAACTGTTAACCCAGATCAGACGGTATCCATTGCTTCAAACTCGAACTTGATTTCTTTCCATAGTTCGCAAGCAACAGCTAGTTCAGGAGACCACTTGGCAGCTTCGCGGATGATATCGTTACCTTCACGAGCCAAGTTGCGGCCTTCGTTACGAGCTTGAACAACAGCTTCTAAGGCGACGCGGTTAGCGGTTGCACCAGGAGCGTTACCCCAAGGGTGTCCCAGAGTACCACCACCGAATTGTAGTACGGAGTCATCACCAAAGATTTCTACCAGCGCGGGCATGTGCCATACGTGGATACCACCAGAAGCAACTGCCATTACACCAGGTAGAGAAGCCCAGTCTTGGGTAAAGTAGATACCACGAGACTTGTCTTGCTCAATGTAGTTTTCACGCAATAGGTCAACGAAGCCCATTGTGATGCCGCGCTCACCTTCCAACTTACCAACTACTGTACCAGTGTGGATGTGATCACCACCAGACAAACGTAGGGCTTTAGCCAATACACGGAAGTGGATACCGTGGTTCTTTTGACGGTCAATTACAGCGTGCATAGCACGGTGAATGTGTAGCAAGATACCGTTGTCGCGGCACCAACGAGCCAATGTGGTGTTGGCGGTGAAACCTGCGGTCAGGTAGTCATGCATGATGATGGGCTGTTTGAGTTCTTTAGCGTACTCAGCCCGTTGCAACATTTGTTCACAGGTGGGGGCGGTGACGTTGAGGTAGTGACCTTTGATTTCACCGGTTTCTGCTTGAGCTTTGCTGATAGCTTCAGCTACGAACAAGAAGCGATCGCGCCATCTTTGGAATGGTGCGGAGTTGATGTTTTCGTCGTCTTTGGTGAAGTCCAAACCACCGCGTAAGCACTCGTATACAGCGCGTCCGTAGTTCTTAGCGGAAAGACCCAATTTGGGCTTAATGGTACAACCCAGTAAAGGACGACCGTATTTGTTTAACTTGTCGCGCTCAACTTGGATACCGTGAGGAGGTCCTTGGAAGGTCTTGATGTAAGCTACTGGGAAACGGATGTCTTCTAGACGTAGTGCCCGCAGAGCTTTGAAACCAAATACGTTACCGACAATTGAGGTCAATACGTTGGTTACAGAACCTTCTTCAAACAAGTCCAAAGGATAGGCAACGTAACAGATGTACTGGTTGTCTTCGCCGGGAACTGGTTCGATGTCATAGCAACGACCTTTGTAGCGATCGAGGTCGGTGAGCAAATCTGTCCACACAGTTGTCCAAGTACCTGTGGAAGATTCAGCCGCAACAGCCGCACCTGCTTCTTCGGGAGGAACACCAGGCTGAGGTGTCATGCGGAACGCAGCTAGAAGATCGGTATCTTTTGGTGTGTAATCGGGTGTGTAATAAGTTAGTCTGTAATCTTTAACCCCGGCTTGATACCCAGACTTGCTCTGAGTCTTCGTTTGAGCGTAAGACATATTTTATCCTTCCCTGAAATCACTCTTAATTAATTATCAAATCACGTTTTGTGCAACTTCCCCTCACCCCGGCTCTTTCCCGCCTAGATGGGGGAGAAGATTAGGAAAATTTTTATTAAGGGTTGCCTTTGGCAGAGGTTAGCAGTTTTTTTGCGGCGGACACTTTGGTAGCGGTGGTAGCCCTCCTCACCAGTGTTCTCCCCTTCTAGGGGTACACGACCTAGCGCTTCTACTGTTCCCTCTTGCTAAAAATCAAAATTCTTTTTTACTTCTTCTTCGCACCCAACTAAACCTTCTCAATTTCACCAAAACTTCCGCGTTTTTGCGGGTAGCATTCAGATAATTCCCCCATAAACTGGGATATTCAGGGGATTGGGCTGGCTGGCACACATTCCCGGCTTTACACTCCCTATATCTTTCCCCTTGATGGAAAAGATACCAGAAAAGAATTTACTTGACAGAGATTTAGCGGAGTGGTGAGCGAAAGATAAAAGAATTGCACACCACGTAATTTGTAACTTGTTTCACAATATATCAAGAATTCGATAAGTTATTCTTTGAAAGTTTTTAACTTATCTATTTAATTTTGTTATTACATAAAGATTTAAACTTTTTGTTACAAATACTTTACAAAGTGTCATCAATGGTTATGTGGGGACTGGGTATTCGGGACTGGGTATTGGGTAATGAGAAAGTATTCCTAAATATTTATTTCCTAGTCCCCAGTCCCCAGTCCCCAGTCCCTATTCTCTAATCCCCAATGTTTAAAAAATCCCAGCTAGGGGAACACTGGAATTAACCCAAAGCCAGTTTAGGTAACGGCTATGGGCACTGTCTCCAAAGGAAATGTCACCGTGGTATTGTTTTGCAAGCGTAATAGTTTATTGATTACTTCTATCCTCCTGGGGTTGATAGCTTTGCCAAGTATGGGATGGGCACAAAAAACCCCTGATGTTAATTCATCTGATTTAACCCCTGCTTACCCAGCTTCCCCACCGCCACCGCGAGTAGAACCCTTACCCGATGAGCGGGGAGTGCAAGAAAATTCGCCAGAAACTGATTATCGTGTTGGTAACTTACTGGGAGATGTTACAGGCAATCTTTGGGTAGGTTCTTGGCGGGGACTATCGCGGATTGATCCTAAAACGGGCAAGATTATTTCTCGTGTTAGCTTACCGAATATTGCCATTGGTGCTTTAGCCCAAGACAAGGTAGGACGTTTGTGGGTAGGAAGTTATGGCGGACTGATGCGAGTAGACCCCCGCACTAACGAAATCACCGCGCAGAATTTATTTTTGCCTTCTAAACGGATATTGTCGCTATTACTTGACAAGCGGGGTTATTTGTGGACTGGAACCGATAGCGGTTTAGCTCTAATTAGTCCCGACCAAGGCTTGATTATGACAACATTAAAAAATCTGCCTGGTGTCAGCGCCAACACCCTGACTTTAGATGCTGAAGGTCAACTGTGGGTTGGCACTCTTGATGGATTAGTCCGGGTAAATACTGCTAGTGCTGCGATTATGAAGCGGATTGCCAATTTACCAGGGACGACTGTACAAGCTTTAGCTATTAGTCCAGAAGGATTAATTTGGGCCGGAATGCCAAATAATTTGCTAGTTATTAACCCAAAAACTGGTGCAGTTTTGCGGTCTGTGACTCGGCTGCGTGGGCGTGACGTAACAGCAGTACGTTTTGCTAAGGATGGTAGTGTCTGGGTCGGGACTAACAATGGTTTGTTACGATTAAATCCAAATACAGGAGCTGTCTTAGATGCAGAAGTTGCTGGACTTCCTTCTAGTCGGGTTCTTGCCCTTGCACCTGACATCGGCAATAAATTATGGATTGGCACTAGTGAAGGTCTAGCTTGGTTAATGCCCAAAACAGACAGTGCAAAACCCCATATTGCTTTCAGTCGCGCTGTTAAATGAGGGAATGGGGAGTGGGGAGTGGTGAGTGGGGAGTGGTGAAATTCCCTAATTCCTAATCCCTCATCCCTACTCCCTACTCCCTACTCCCTACTCCCCACCTAAAAAAATGGCAATCACTACCCAGCAATTAATTCAATGGAAACAACAGGGACGTTCAATTGTGGCGTTGACCGCCTGGGATTATGCGATCGCTCAACTCCTCGACGCAGCTGGTGTAGACTTAATCCTCGTGGGTGATTCTATGGCAGTAGTTCTAGGGTATGAAACAACACTGCCAATCACTTTGGATGAAATTATCTATCATGCCAAATCAGTGCGGCGTGGGGTTAAACGGGCATTAGTAGTTGTAGATTTACCATTTCTGACGTATCAAGAAAGTCTCCAACAAGCGATGCATTCAGCTGGGCGGGTACTGAAGGAAACGGGCGCTCAAGCTGTAAAATTGGAAGGTGGCTATCCAGCGATCGCAGAAACAGTGGCTCGTTTAGTACAAGCTGGAATTCCAGTAATGGGTCATGTGGGTTTGACACCGCAATCAATACATCAACTGGGTTTGCGACAACAAGGAAAAACGCAAGAAGCCAGTGAGAGAATTTTACAAGAAGCGATCGCTCTCGAACAAGCGGGTGTATTTTCTCTAGTGTTAGAGCATATACCCGCAGATTTAGCAATGCAGATTTCACAAAAATTAAGTATTCCCACAATTGGTATCGGTGCGGGAATTCACTGCGATGGACAAGTTTTAGTTACCTCTGATGTCCTTGGACTTGCAGAGAAACATCCACCATTCGCCAAAGTTTACACAAATTTGCGCGAGACGATTACCAAAGCTGTGCAAGATTATGCGGTGGAAGTGCGAGAGCGCAAGTTTCCTTGAAGAAGAATTCCAAATCAATAGAAAAGTTAAAGCAATTAGCGGCTAATCGAGAACACAAAAAACCCCGACTTAATAGCCGAGGTATATAGGAGAAGTCCAAATGTCGATGGGATATTGCAATACCGAAGTCTATTTTTCTTAGTTAACACCCAACGTAACCAAAACTACATAGGTAGTATATAAGGTGCAATTTTGGCTATGCAGCTTATTTTTGGGTTTTCCTAAGCTATGTAAATAAATATAACAATAATATTACAAATGGTCAACTAGACTTGACAAATAAAGGCTGATAGCAATTATAGGCAATACTTATCAAAGCAGCATGAGCGGAAAATAAAACGGGTTACTGGCTAAAATAATGGGATGAAAATGAGAATCGCTCTTTTGGGGAGTAGAAAAAATAAGAGATTAGTTACACAAATCAGGGTTGTCGGAATTAAGCCAGAGATTTGAGAAGCTAGCTACTAGATCGCGAAAGTCTTTACAATTCCTTTGTTGACTCAAAAAGTATTTCTCGATTTATGATAAATCAAGCTCCTATCCCGATTATTGTCAATGGTGCTGCTGGCAAAATGGGCCGTGAGGTAATTAAGGCGGTGGCGCAAGCGCCTGACTTAAACCTAGTGGGTGCAATTGACCACAGTTTGGAACATCAAGATAAAGATGCTGGAGAATTGGCAGGTTTAAGCGAACCGCTGGAAGTGCCAATTACTAATCAATTAGAACCGATGTTGGGATATGTGGCTGGCGACAGACAGTCTCCTCCAGGGGTGATTGTAGACTTTACCCATCCCGATTCAGTTTATGACAATATTCGTAGTGCGATCGCTTACGGTATTCGTCCTGTAGTTGGTACCACTGGCTTAAGTCCAGAACAAATTCAAGACTTGGCAGACTTTGCCGACAAAGCTAGCACTGGTTGTCTAATTATTCCTAATTTTTCCATTGGGATGGTACTGTTGCAACAAGCTGCGATCGCAGCCTCCAAATATTTTGACCATGTGGAAATTATCGAACTGCATCACAACCAAAAAGCTGATGCTCCCAGTGGTACTGCCATTCAAACGGCGCAGTTATTAGGAGAATTGGGTAAAACTTTCAACCCTGGTCTTGTAGAAGAAACGGAGAAATTACCAGGAGCTAGGGGCAGTGTAGCAGATGAAGGGATTAGAATTCATAGCGTCCGCTTGCCAGGATTGATTGCCCACCAGGAAGTGATTTTTGGCGCAGCCGGACAGATTTATACTTTACGACATGATACGAGCGATCGCGCTTGCTATATGCCAGGAGTGTTACTAGCGATTCGCAAAGTCTTAGCGCTAAAGTCGTTAGTATATGGATTAGAAAAGATACTTTAAACTTTAAATACATTATTCAGCATTCATTACTCAGCACTCATGTTAGTACCACTGACTCGCCAGAAATTTGAACAAGTTGTCCCCCTAATTGCCACTGGTTTGCAGTACAAGTACTACTGGGGGAAGTTCTCAAATTTTTTGCAACGGCTGTTAATTTCTGTAGTTGCAGTAGTTGTTATTTTGCTTGTAACAGTCGTTTTCAAGCTTGAGTTTGCTTCAATAGTATTTGTGCTAGGGATAATTAGCGCATTTTTTTGGCTGTGGTATCCAGTGTTTCAAGCAAGTATGCGGAATTTACAATGCCGCCGTTATAAGTATGGCGGCTTTTTCCGTGGTCGAGTCTTAGATTGGTGGATTACAGACCAGTTGATGGGTAAAACCGAAACAGTCAACAACAAAGGCGAATTAGTAATTATAGAAAACCGAGAAAAACAGATAAATTTAGAAATAGGAGATGACACAGGATTTAGCATTGAGTTTGTAGCACCATTACGTTCTGCTCACAAAGTTATTACTCGTGGTCAAATTGCAGAAATGGTAGTAATGTCAAATCGCCCAGATTTAAGTAGTATTGAAGAATTCAGTGATATATACTTTCCCAATAGTAACTTGTGGGTAAGCGATTATCCTTATCTGCGGCGGGATTTCTTTAACGAAGTCGGTCGGCGCTTGCGTGAAGACAAACAACAAAAGCCGCGTCGGCGGCGTCGTAGAGTAGAGGATTAATGAAGCATAGGCTTCTCTTGCAGACACGCGCAAGAAACATACCGACACTAATTAACCAGCTGCCTATTGTAGGCCTTTTAGTAGTTTGTTCTTAACTACAAGTCCCCCTTAAAAAGGAAGGAAACAATAAATCCAATTCCCTCCCTTTGCAACTACGGTGTACACACAAGTCCTAAAAACCTAGCTTGATAAGCATTTCCTCGTTCCTCGTTCCCAGTCTCCGACTGGGAATGCATTCATTGAGTCTCTGACTCAATATTTGACTAGAGGCAGAGCCTCTAAACAGGCATTCCTATGCAGAGCATAGGAACGAGATATCTGAAACTCGTTTCATCAAGACTGGCTAATTACTAACGAGAACATCCAACTTTTATAAGTTTCCCTTGCAAGCGATAAGTCACTGTCCCACAAACAAAACCTGCCGACTGAGGTTCTACATAAGTCCGCTTTGGTGGGTTTTGTTTATCTAGCCGCAACTTCCAATCGCCAGAGATTTTTTCTAGAGTAGGATACTTACTTAAAAATTGTGAGTCTGCAACAATATCACGAGGGCCCTTAACACTTACCTTAGAACTATTGATGTAGATATTATAATCATAAACAACATTTGTATTTTTAGTATTATTATTAACCTGTTTTCCAGGAAAAGCATAAAGAATGTTCCTAAGAATTCTGACATCAGATGACGTATGAGCAAATATTTGCCCGCCATTAATTTCTGGACTTTGATTATTTAAAACAGCTGTGTTATTGACAATATCAACATGCTCACTCAAAAATGCATGAATACCTGATCCACCATTATTAAATGTAAGATTGTTTTGAACTAGAGTGTATCCTTTATATGCACCCAATTTTGAGTTATTCTGATCATTTCTTGTACTATCGATAATAATGCCATTACCGTCTGTGATCTTTCCAACTGCAATCCAAGGGATGTACATGCGATTGTTGTAGGACTTGTTGTTGGTAACAAACATCTTGTATCCCCGGTTGTTGTCAGAATTCCAATTGTTCAACATCGAAATGCCGCTGCAACCATAAACGCTGTACCAGGCATTATCGAACACCACATTATTATCTATTGTCACATAGTCTGATTCAATCGCTGAAATGCCTGCTCCTCCACACTTGTGTACCTTGTTATTGACAATACGTATATGGCGGCTATGACCATTTGTTCGTCCATCTACATTGATGCAGTTTCCATTCGTTAGCGGGTTTAGTTTGTTAGTTTTCTGACTCATCGCATAATCAAGGGTTATATTGGCATTGTTTCCTATGACTTCTAGCCCGTTGATCTCGATATATGAAGCTCCATTTGAAACTAAGATACCGTTCCATGTATTGTGCTGAATTTTTGGTAAATGCCCAGGATATGCTTTATATTTAATCCATGCTTTTGCAGTTCCAGAACGTTTAATATGTACTACACTCCCAGCCTTTGCTGAATTTGTGTACACTCCATTCATAATCAATACTGTATCGCCAGGGTTAGTTAGATTTGCTGCCCTTTGAATAGTTCTAAAAGCGGATGAAGTAGAGAGTCCGCTATTTTTGTCGTTTCCAGCACCACTAACATAGTATGTTTTCGGTGTTGTTTGAGCACTAATTAGCTCACGGCTGGATAGGAGCATTTCCTTGTTAGTGGATATCTGATGGACGTTTTCAACTAAAGGTACTTTTATACTTTCTCCCTCAGCTAAAAGACTTAATACTACAGGAATTGCAAGATATGCGCTTAAACTGAAACCTTGAATTACCACAAAAAAAGGCTCCTTGATATGCACTACTTAACAAAAATATCAGGATATCCAGTGATTTTGAATACTCTTTTGGATACAGAATACAATTGAGCCGACCTGACTAGCTTCCCCGATTTCCATCTTGTCCATAGGCTTGCCAAGCCAAGTCTACCAATCCATCAACGATCGCAGCTGCTACAACTGCGTTCCCTTTGCGACTGTCAATTGTAATATGAGGCACTAGAGAGTCTTGTAAACGCTCCTTAGCTTCATCAGCATTTACAAATCCCACTGGAGTCGCAATTATTAAAGCAGGTCTAATTTCTTCAGCTTCAATTAAATCTACCAGTGCAGTTAGTGCCGTTTGTGCTTGACCCACCACAAAAATACCTTCTGGATAACGTTTTGCTAAGGTTTCTATTCCCCATGCTGCGCGAGTTTTTTCTTTTTGGGGGCGTGTTAAAGCTTCCATGCTGCAATACAGCGGATTAGCAAAGGTGTTTTGAATATCAGATGCAATACCTACTTGTACCATCGGCACATCTACCACAATCGTGGTACGCGCGGCTAGTGCTGCGGCTCCAGCTTGCAAGGCACGCTCAGAAAAGCGAATCAAAGACTTATACTCAAAGTCAGCCGTGGCGTAGATTACCCGCCGCACAATCTCATACTCTGCGGGTGAAAAGACATGAGCACCAATTTCACTATCAATAATTGCTAAACTTTGAGCATCAGTTACGTGCCATTCCATTTTTGTTGAGCTTCTCAAATATTAGCTTTCAGCTTATCAGCTTCAGGGAGTGAGTAGTTAGGAGTTAGGAGTTAGGAGTTTGGAGTTATAAGTTAATTAAAAACTCCTCACTCCTAACTCAGCACTCATAACTCATTACTGGAAGAAGGCCGACTGAAAATAGGAGATAAGTAGGCAACCAAGACGCCAATGAGAAACCCAGAGATATTGCGAACTAGAGGTAACCAGTCACTTGTGCGTGTCACCACTGGCCCAATGCCAAAGGCAATAAACAAGATTCCCCACAAAGGTGAGAAAATTAAAGCCCATTGCCAAGCAAAAATTTGTCCTTTCTCGCGGGGTTGAGCTGCAAATCCACAAATCACCCCACCAATAACTGAGGTAATCAAGGTGAGAATCCACTGTTCTCGTGGCAGTCCGGGGACAACATTGCAACCACCTTTGATTAAACAGCCTTTAACCGATTCTAAAGCTTGCAGAATGGCTTGGTCTTCGCCTTGTTCGCGGACAAAGTACAAATTACCAAAACGGGTTTGCAATTCTATCCAGAAAGTCCGGGGTAAAAGCTTATAAACAGCATCGCCGACACTAAAACTGAGAATGTTACCGCCACGAGAATCGGCAACTAGTAAAATACTTTTGTCATCCAAGCCCCAATATTTTATAACTGCGCGACCTGGGGTGCGATCGTACTGAGTCAATACTCGCAGTTTCCAGCCCGTATCGGCTTCAAACTGCTCTAAATCTTTGACAAGCTTTTCTTCTTGCAGCACAGGCAGAGATTTAGCTAAGTCTACAACTGGGGTAAAGGTGTTAGGGAGTAACTCAGGATTGTCATAAGCCAGTGCTGGGGGAGAATGCATGACCCAAATTGACCCAGCCAGGAAAAATATTGCAATAGATACGAGAATTCGTCGCCAAAAACAAGATTGCATGGACGTTTTTATACAAATATCAACGGTAAAAGCGAACAGGTTGTTTTAAAAGAGTACTAGAAAAATGATAG
This sequence comes from Nostoc sp. CALU 1950, assembly GCF_051172895.1. Taxonomy (NCBI): domain Bacteria; kingdom Bacillati; phylum Cyanobacteriota; class Cyanophyceae; order Nostocales; family Nostocaceae; genus Nostoc; species Nostoc sp. CALU 1950. The sequence goes on from NZ_JBDNJQ010000006.1 coordinate 35,282, forward strand.
TTCTTTACACTTGTTTACTTTACTCTAATCTAGGGGATCAAAGCAAAGGGTTTTTGGGGAGTGGAGAATAGATTCTTCTTTAATCCAGATTATGCGTATTTTGTCAATCAGTTAAAATACTCAAAATATCCTTAATGAAAATAATAATCGTAGCTGGGGACAGGGGTCGCAGATAAGCATCTTTCACCTCTTAAATCATGATCGTCAAAGTTTTTAACAACTCAAAATCGACTAAGCCATAGCGGAGTTCCCCATACAATAAAAGGGGAATGATTAGAGGTGAGAAATGACTAACAAAGAATTATTAATCCAAGAAATAGAAACTTTACCGCCGGAGTTGCTAACAGAAGCACTCGATTTAATACGTTCTATTAAGGTTAACTATATAAAAAAGGAGTTGGAAGAAGGTAAGCTTGAACCTATCCCTTTAAGCGATTCTACAGAAACTTCTAGCGAGCAAAAGCAACTTACATATCGTCCTGCTTCGGGACGCTCCATTCTTCGACATGCTGGCACTTGGGAAGGTAACGACTTTGAAGAATGCCTTCAAGCAGTATATGCTACTCGTGGTCAAGCTAAATTTGATGACGAAAACCTATTTGAATAATGTATTTACTCGATACAAATCATTGTAGTGCCATTATTTTAGGCGAATCAAATGTTATCCGTTGCGTGAATGAAGTTGGAGAAAATAACATTGCCACTTGTGTAATTGTCCAGGGTGAACTAACATTCATGATGGAAAAATCTCAACGCAAGGAAAATAATCTGGTTCGCTTGACAGAATTTTTAGAAGATATTCGTATCTACCATATAACAGAAGAAACAGCAACAATTTACGGTCAAATTAAGGCAGCTTTATTCAATCAGTTTGCACCCAAAGATAAAAAAACGCTTTTTTTTAAGCTAATGAAATAGTCCGTTTTGACACCGCAACAAAGAAGATTAGCAATGCCCCATGTCCTTTTTTTTAATCAATCTTCATCATCAAAATTGTTTTCCCAGCTAGCGGCGTCGCTGTAACCGTCATTGACGCGGTATACTTCTGCTTTGCTCCGACGATTTTCTTGCTTTAGCACTTCTCGTTCTCGCAACGTTAGTGGTGGTTTTTCATTGCTTGGTAAGCGATCGCCTGTTCGTCTCGCAGGTTTTTGGCGCGTGAAATTTCTCCAAGCAGCTTTCACGCCAACAAAAATAGTCCGTGTACCTACTTGCAGATTTTGAGCCTGAATTCTTGCACTATCAAGACTTTGGTCAACTTGTTTCACTACTTGACTAGCACTTTTTACACCTTCGCCCACATCATCAGTTAAGTCAGTGATTTCTAAGCCAGTTACGCGGATGGCTTCTAGAGTGGGTGGTAACTCCCGTGAGAGGGTATCAAATAGCTTTTCTGCACTGCGAGCAGCGCGTGCTAACTCCTGCAAAGCCGGTATTGCCGCCACTAAAACCGCAGTCAAGCTTGTGGCGACTAAAAGTAAGGAAAGTCCCAACCAAAACAGGGGTTCAATCACGGTTGTATCATTTATGAGCGTTCTAATTCCTGGGGAAGCGAATCTGAGTCTTCCACAGATGCTTGTCGCTTCAAGACTTGGCTTTCTCGCTGACTGGCATCTACACCAGCTGCGATCGCTTCCCGTAATCTATCTAAAGTCTCATCCCAGTTTCGTAGTGCGCTAGCAGAAAGACGATCTGCCTGGATTTGCACACTCGTTGATAAATCTTCTGCCAATTCTGGGATAGCATTAGCAGATTTTTTCAAAATTTTACGCGTTTCGCGCCCTGTGCGTGGAGCGGCGAGCAAACCGGTCAAAGCACCGATAGTAGCCCCCAGCATCAAACCGCCAATAAATACTCCAGAACGGTTATTAGACATCTTGTTATTTCTCTCCTTACACCCATTTTAGGTGGGTTGTCTCCCCTTGCAAGACTCAACCGATTTTATCCAGTTAATCTATCGTGACAAAATATCAGCCAGAAATGTTGCTTTTATTCATTAATATCAAAAGCATTAATTACTTAATAATCCAAAAATATCCGTATATCACCAAGTTTAGAACCTCCGGCAAGCCTTCTGGCGGGGTTTCTTTGTGTTAGCACATCTGTTGTAGTTCTGTACCCTTCTCCTGACGGAGACGCTCTTGCTAGCAAACTTAAAGAGTAAGGGATGAGAAGGGGGAGCGATGCCTGCGGCGGGCTATGCCTACCCCAGAAGCTAATGCACTATAAGGGATCTTACTACGGACTCCTCTCAGTGTCCCTCGTCAGCCCTAATTATAAATGTTCATGTGAACCTGACATAACTCATTTTGCAACTGTTCTTTTCCCGGTTATTAACTCTAGCTTCGGAAAATAACGCTGCCAGATTTGCCTTCCTAGCAAAAGTAGACTGATAATTTGTCGTACTTGCTGAATTTGTATTTGTAGCGCTTGATTTTTCTGCCGTAAGTTATGGATATTCTGCTGACTGAGATAAATATTTTCGGGTGCTTTATTCAGTGCTGTATAGGTACAACTTTCATAGGCGGTTAATCTATCTGCTATGTATGCTAGCTGCTGCTTGAGTTGCCACACCCGCCAAGCCACATACAGTAGTGTCAGGGAAATGAGGGTGTTAATTATGACAACTAAAATTACCATTGTTTATCTTCAATATTAGCTTTGAGGATTTGTTCTATATACTTTATTTGGCTCTTATTTAATGATTAAGAAACTAGAGGGTGAAAATTTAGTCTAACAAAGGCTGATGGCTAAAAAATCGCCAATTTGCCAATTTTGTAACAACTATATGTCCACACCTCGCAAAACCACAGCTACAATTACTTTAGATTCACGACTCGGTTTGCGAAATCAACCCGTATGCTCAATAAGCCTCATCATTACTACGTCCCACTCCTTAACCTGATAACTCTATTCAATTTGCGATCTTTGTGGTGTGCAAGCACAATGGTATAGCCCCTTCAACAGACGGTGAGAGAACTACACTACACTCCTTGAAGGCTTACCAGCATCGTCTTTATTATTGTGCTCCTACCTCTACCAGTTTTCCAGCCTATTGCGTGAAGTTAACTAAATATAGGACTCGTATTTGATTTTTGAAAAAAACTCAGTACACTTTTATTCCTTCTTCCCTGTTCCCCGTTCCCTGTTCCCTCCCTACGCAAATAATTTCAGGAATCAAAGCGGATTCCTATATTTTGCCTGTAAAAACCTCACTAATGGTTCACCAACCAAAAATTGCTGGGTGTGGACTGGGGAACAGGGAAAGGAAAGAGTCTATTAATTCCTCCTCCCTTAAGCTTTACCCTTTTCTCAGCCGAAGGCTTACCTGTCTCCCCTTAACCTCTTCCCTGCTGAAGACTTCCTCTTGCTATTTCACTAATACTTTACCGATAATGATTATCTTTTTTTATACATCCAGTAGGAGTTGAGGATGTCAAAAAAATCACCATTGAATAATTTCTTCCGAGCTACTTTTGTTACTTTGACAATTGGATTTGTTGGGTGTGGAAATCAAGCTGCAAGAACCACATTCACTCAGACTACCACCCAGGTAGATGAGAATCTTCCTCAAGTCGTAGCGACTACAAGCGTACTATGTGACTTAACCAGACAGGTTGCCGGAAATACAGTTAACCTCACCTGCTTAATTTCTCCTACTGCCAACCCCCAATTTTATAAACCAAAACAGGAAGATCGTGAAGCCATTGAGCAAGCTAATCTTATTCTTTATACTGGTTATAATTTTGAACCAAATCTGATCAAATTAATTAAAGCGACTAAAAACCCAGCACCGAAAATAGCCGTTGGTCAACTAGCAGTGCCTAAGCCACAAAAATTTCAGGCAGGTGGTAAGAATGTAACTGATCCTCATCTTTGGCACAATACCAAAAATGCTATCAGAATGGTGGAGGTAATTAATAGTAACTTGAGAAAATTAGAATCTAGTGATGCAGAGGCTTATACCAGCAATACCAAAAAAATTACAAATGAACTGACTCAACTAGATAGCTGGATTAAGTCAAGAATTGCCAGTATTCCTGCCAAACAACGCAAGTTAGTTACAACCTATGATGGACTGGGTTATTACGCCAAAGCATACGATATTCCATTAGCGGGGGGATTACAAAGTATTAGTACTAACGAAAAACTCACAGCCGCACGAGTCAAAAATTTAGCTACAAATATTAAGCGAGCTAGAGTGCCAACAGTTTTTGCTAAGGTAGAAATTAACCCTAATTTGATTGAATCTGTAGCCACAGAAGCCGAAGTGAAAGTTTCTAATAGAAACCTGTATGCTGAGGGACTTGGAGAAGCAGGAAGCGACGGGGACACTTATCAAAAAATGATGATTGCCAATACACGCACAATTGTGGAAGGTCTAGGAGGGACATATTTGATGTTTGAAGCGAAAGCTACCAGATAGCAATAACATCAATTTAGTAATCCTATAAACCAATACAGTTCAGATAAGACCAAAACACTTGTAAAGACGGCGATTTATCGCGTCTCGAAAACCCACAATTTTGTACACTTAGCCCTTAACTGAACCGTATTGGTTTTTAAACCTATTTTTTAAGATAAAATTCGGATTTTAAACGTTAAAAAAGATTGTTTTATTTAGACTTATCAAGTTTACACCACACCAATGCTTTCCTTTGCATCTCTTTGATAAAACCATCTTTACCATCCATATATCCGATGATATCTTTAGGATACTGCTTCGCTAACTTACATTTTAATTCACTATATTTCTGTGCATCTTCGGGATGTGCAATCATGTAATCCCGAAACGCTAAGTGTCGTTCTACTTCCGATGATTTGGCTTTGAAGGTGTGGACATGATGCGTTCTTGTGCCTGTTTCATTATCTTTACGGAAGAAACGGCGACCTGGAATACCAAACTCGCCCATTGCTTCATAACCTAATGCTTCCATGCCCAAAATACAATTATCTACTTTGGTGATGTTTTCAACTTCAATCAACAAATCAATAATGGGTTTCGCGTAGATATTTGGAATTGCTGTGCTGCCAATATGGTGAATAGCAACTACATTTTCACCTAGTATGAGCGCAACATCCTTTGATTCATCCTCAAATTTACTGTGCCATGTGGAATCATGCGGCACTACTTCTACCTTCATCAGGATTTAGAAACAACTTTCTTGAATTTGAATCCAAAATTTACAATCCAAAATCTAAAATTGACTCACCATCCCCAAGTACCAGGAGCGCCTTTAAATGGCCCAACAATATCACTGGTTATCCAACCGCCGTAGAAGTTACCGGGTTGTGGTTGCACCTCTTCACTATTCACGTAGCATTTATCCATTAAATGAGCGTAAAAAGCTACGTAGTCTTTAATAGATTCAAAGACTGGTGTGGGTTTGGGATAGAACCAACAAGCATTATGAACTTCTTTGTCTCCAACTTGAATTCTGTAGTAAAAAGCACCTCCTTTCCACTCACAAAAGCTAGATTGTGGTGTCATCTGTAGATATTCCATTTTGATATCCGCAGGAGGAATGTAGTAAGAAGGAGGATGACTAGTTTCTAAAACACGTTTGGCGTTGTGGGTATCTGCAATTATTACGCCGTTAAAGATTATTTGGATATGTTTGCTTGTGTCCTCCAGACGAGGAGGACGGGGGTAATCCCAAACTGATTCTTGTCCGGGAGCGGGTTCGATGCGTTGAGAATTAACCATTTTAGATATCAGCAATTAGTAATGGCTTATATTTTTTAATATAAACCATTACTAATGCATTACTTATTTTCCAGCTTCTCACAATTTCCAATCTCAAATTTGTTTAACGCACCTCTTTAAGAGTATCAATTTGCTTGGTAAACAACTCAGTGAATAAACTAAGCACAGTCCGTTCTTCACGCACTTTTATATTGGCGCTGATGGACATACCTGATTGCAAGGTAACATTTTTACCCCTAATCACTAAGGATTGCTTATCCAATGACACTTTTGCCGGGAATCTATAAAACTGATGGGTTTGGTCTGGCGGTAATGCGTCTGACCCTATGTCACTCACTTCCCCTTTGATATCGCCAAACTCGCTGTAAGGAAAGGAGTCAATTCTGACATCTACCTTCATGCCTTTCCGTACAAAACCGATATCTTTGTTGGTGATGAAAACTTCAGCTATATAGTTTTCATTGGGGACAATTTGCAGCAGTTTTGTAGTCGGATTCGCTACAAAACCAGGGTTTTTTGCTTGCAAATCAAAAACTGTTCCAGCTACAGGTGCGCGGAGTTCTTGATATCTAACGTTTAACTGTGTTTGAGATATTTTACTATTGACATCTGCCAAACGCTGTTCATTATCTAGGAGAACTTTCGTGAATTGACTATCGATTTCGGCAATGCGTTTTTTGTTATTAGCTATATTGTCTACAATGTTTTTATCAGAAACAGCTACAGTATTACTTAGCTCTTGCCGTCCTTTTTGAATATCAAACTGGAGGCGTTTCTGTTCTTCACCTAGTTGTGCTACTTCCGCCGCGAGTGTTTGTACTTGTTGTTGTTGGTTGAGATATTGAAGCTGAGAAATACCGCCTTCTTCTGCTAATATTTTAAGTTTATCTAAAATCTGCTGTTGGATTGCTAAACCTGCTTTAGTATCTTCTAGTTTGACTTGGTTTTGAGAAAGTTGTTTCTTGGTTTTCTCTATTTCTAATTCTGCCGCAGCTGATCGAGAATCTAACTCTCTTTTGGCAACTTCTAGACGTTGCTGTTCATCAATACCTAGTCTAGAATCTTGACCAGAATTTTTGAATTGAGTCCGCAATAAGTCATTTTCTGCTACTAATGCTGCCCGACTTTTCAGCAGAAAAGCAGTTTCTTGTGGCAAATTACCGCGCAAAAATAACAGTTCTGAGCCTGTGGCATTACTTGCTCCCATTAATCGGCGATAAATCTGGTTTTCTTTCATTAATGCAATGCGAATCTGGTTCAAAGAATTTAATTCAGCAACAGGGGCTATGGAATCAAAGGTCAGCAGCAAATCTCCTGGCTTTACCTCTTGTCCATCTTTGACGTTAACTGTTTTTACAACTCCACTAACAGGAGCCTGAACTTCTTTGATTGTTCCTTGTGGCTTTAATTGCCCTGTTGCTGGCACTACTTGCTCAATTTTCGCAAAATAAGCCCAGGTAATTCCAAAGCAGGCTAAGGCCATAAGAGTAACCATGATTGTACGCGACCAAATTGGAGATTGGCGCAAGACAACAGATTGCTCAAATTCTTGAGCACTTGAGTTAATTAAAGACTCTTGATCAGCTTTCTGTTGTTTTGTAAGTATCGGTGAATCTTGTTTGGCTCCATTTTTCTGATTGCCATTTTTTTGATTACCGTTGAGATGATTCCCATTAATTTGAGTCATAACGATTTTGGATTTTGGATTTTGGATTTTAGATTTTTTGTAGGGTGGGCAATGTTTACCGATGCCAAAAACCTTTGCCCACAACTAATGACTAATTACAAGTTCACATCTTGTTGTTGATATAGATAATAATAATGACCTTTAGTAGCCATTAATTCTTGATGGCTACCTTGTTCTATAACCCTGCTATTATCCATTACGACAATCATATCTGCGTTACTCACGGTGTTCAGGCGGTGAGTAATAAAAAATACTGTATCGCCCTTGAATGCTTTGGCTAAATTCAGACAGATTTGCCGTTCTGTGGGATAGTCTAGGGCGCTAGTTGCTTCATCCAAAACTAATAATTTTGGTCGTTGTAAAACTGAGCGAGCGATCGCAATTCTTTGTCGTTGTCCACCTGAAAGTGCCGAACCGCGTTCTCCCACCCGTGTGTTGTAACCGTTGGGCAAGTTCATGATAAACTCGTGGGCGCACGCAACCTGAGCCGCTTCGATAATTTCTTCGGTTGTCGCATCGGGATTGGTTAGGGCAATATTTTCCTGAACACTGCCATCAAACAACAACGTTTCTTGAGGAACTACACCAATTTGTCGTCGCAGTGAATAAAGTTCAACTTTGGCGATATCATAACCATCAATCAAGATTCTGCCAGACTCAGTTTCGTAAAGTCTCAGCAGTAATTTCATCATCGTACTTTTACCAGAACCACTTTGTCCGACGATGCCGATAAATTTCCCTGGTGCAAATTCGAGGTTGACATTAGAAAGTTGTAAAGGGCCACTTGTACCAAAACGGAAGGAAACATTTTCATATTTCACTGCTCCCTTGATCGCAGGTAAGGGTATGTTGTAGCGGTCTGTTTCTCCTTCTTGTGGTGTATCGACAATATCGCTTAAACGCTCTAGAGACAAGGCAGTTTCTTGGAAGCTTTGCCAGAGTTGAGCTAAACGCAATATGGGGCTGGTGACGTAACCCGATATGATTCTAAAAGCAATTAATTCACCTAAAGTTAATTCCCCTTGAAGTACTAGATAAGCTCCTACCCACAAAACTAGTAAACTGCTGAGTTTGTTGAGAAAGTTACTGGTAGAGTTCGCGAGGGTAGAAGTCACAACTGTTTTAAAACCAGCGGCGACAAACCGAGCATAACGCTCTTGCCAGGAAAAGCGCGATCGCAATTCGATATTTTGCGCTTTAACTGTTTGAATTCCTGACATCACCTCTACTAAATAAGATTGAGTTTCGGCGTTGCGTTCGGCTTTGGCGCGTAACTGTCTACTAATGGTAGGAGAAGCAATTAAGGTGATCACGATAAACACAGGAATTGTGCTTAAGCCTACCAAGGTGAGTTGCCAACTGTAAATCAGCATTACACCGATATAAACCACCGAGAACAGAGCATCTAACCCCACCGTTAAGGCAGTACCCGTCAGGAATTGGCGGATATTTTCTAGTTCGTTGATACGAGTAGAAAGTTCACCCACTGGTCGGCGTTCAAAATAACGCAGCGGTAAACGTAGTAAGTGGTCGATGATTTGCGACCCTAACCCCATATCGATCCGGTTAGTGGTATCGACAAATAAGTAGGTTCGTAAGGTAGTCAGGACTGCTTCAAATAGTCCGACTACTAATAGTAAAATCCCCAAAATATGTAGTGTACCAATACTATTTTGAGTGATAACTTTGTCGATAATTAACTGGACAACTAGCGGATTTGCCAACGCCGCCAACTGCACGAAAAAGGAAGCAATAAAAACCTCTATTAAGACTCGCCGATGCTTTGACAAATAGGGAATAAACCACCGTAAACTAAAGCGTTCTTGGGGTGTTTGGTTGGTAGCAGTAAGCAGTAATACTCTCGCTTGGGGTGGAAAGTTGGTTGGATCAACATCTAATTGTTCAACCAATTGAGCAGGTTTGCAACGCACAATTCCTTTAGATGGGACACCCACTACCACGGTATTTGCATCCGCTGCATATAAAACTGCAAAATTATCACCATAGCGAATCAATGCCGGTGTAGGAATGCGCGTCACTGAAGCAACTGGTATATCTACCAACTGCGCCTTAAGTCCGATTAACTCCGCCAGGTAAGCAGTAACTTGAAACGATATAGTACCCTGACGTTTGACTTGCTCGGTTAAGATGCGGCGAACCACCTCTCGGCGAAACGGTATCTCTAGGTGCTTTGCGACCATTTGGAAGCAGGCGAAGGCTGTATTTAGTTCTCCCTTACCACCAAAAAACGGGTATTTCTGTTTTGACGAAATATTTGAGGTCTGGGGGGCAATCTGTGGAACTATTTCGTCTGATGCATAAGGGATATCTAATTCATCTTCATCTTGGCTATCTGATTTGGTGTTACTTACCGCAAGTACTATCTCATGGCTATCTTCCAAGATCAAATTTGAGGGATGTATACCAAGCAAGCGTGCGGGATTTTGACCTATGACCTGGATTTTGTCTCTGTCATCGTCCGATTCTAAGCGATCGCCAGGTGATAAATTCGTGACTGTCCCACCGCCACTTACAAACCAGACGCTTTCACTATTCAGTTGGTTGAATGCAGTTTTTCCTGGGGGTAAGTATTGTACTTTCGCCTGTGGTAAAGCTTTTTCTGCCAGTTCTCTGAGGTTTAAAGTCGCGATCGCTTGTTTTTGCCAATAGGAACCGAGAATATCGAAAACTTCTACCAAATAACTGCGGTTCTTACGAGCTTCGGCAAAAGCTGGATACGAAGCCAGAAAGCTAAAATATGCTGATGCACTCAAGGTTAAACAGACTACTTCGGTAGAAGCGATCGCTGTTTCACAGGCGATATCGCGCAACAAACCAATTTCGCCAATAATTTCTCCCGGTTGCAGTAATTTTAGGGTAATTGGCATTTGCGTCTGGGGGTCGTATCCCAACAGGCGCACTTGTCCCTCATAAATAATGGTGATGCGTTCTGGGAGACTTTCTTTACCGATGATTTTCTGACCTATGCGATAGCGCCAAGCTTGCAGCTGTTCTGATAGATTAGCGATCGCTCCATCTGGTAACTGTTCAAACCCTTCTAGGGTGGTGATAAATTCGGTAAAAGTGTTCTTAATATAAGTCATATAAAACAAGTTGAAGGTAAAAGTGAGGAATAAAGTGGAAAATATTAGAGAGTATCTTTTTTACTAACAGTGGCAGTGTTTGGTTTTATGCCACCAGCAGCAAGACTTTTATGGCATTCAGTGTGGCTCAATATGTATAGATACAGAGGGTATTTTAGTCTAATTGCATACCTGCACTTACATCAGATGGTTTCTATTTTTATGCATTGTTCAGAACAAGATAGTGTAAATAGATCGAGAGCAAGTTATCACTTGGTTAACGCTACATAATTTATACAAGTTTAAAATCAATATTTAGCATTGCAACTATGAACGATGGATACTTATGATCAACCCAAGACACAGAAAAGCGGTTGTTAAATTTAAGGTTGCCTATTTGAATTTATGATAATCAACATGAAAGTATCACAGATGCCTTCCTAAGTAAATACCCTATTAAGAATTATGTAATAAAAAAACCTTTAAATTTCTGAGTTATGTTTTACAAATTCTTTAACATAGGGATTAACAGTATTACGTATGGCAAAAGACAGTGAGCTTTCTTGATAAACAGCGTGATACCCGATTATGAAAGAATTTCCCATCACTTTTTGGTAGCTTAATTTAATAAAAATTAACTGGAAAAGTAAAGGTGAAGATTTTTGTCACCCTAGAGGAATCAACCATTAAATTTATGAAGGAAAGACAATAACTGCCTTCAGTAAATTCACTAGTTTAATTTATATCAAGCCAATTTAATCACCATGCATTAAACAACCCCACCCCGCAACCGGGATGAGGTTGTTTGATTTTGCTAAGTAATTACTCGCGTTTGATACTAGGCAGGATTAACACTCAATTTTACCTGCACAATCACATCGTTGTAATCTTTGTCACCACCATTTGGCAAATCCTCAAAACCAAAGGTATTATTTCCCAACAGTCGAATGTGATCTACTTTATCTGAGTTAGCGCCCAAGAATGAGAAGTAAACCTTCTTATTGCCATTGCCATTGAGAATAGCATCGGGTTTACCATCCACAATAATAAATGGTGCAAACAAAGAATTCGGCCCGAAAGTGCCAGTGTAATTTGCAGTACCCTGGTTGTCCGCTACCAAGTCAATGCCTGTAACACGCCCACGCACAGCGGCTTGGGCGTAACCAGCCTGACCAACGAGAATATCTGCTTTGCCATCACCATTGGTGTCAATACCACCATTTTCATCAGCCACTTGATAGAAGCCGACAAAGTTGTTGTAAGCTGCTTCTCTGTTGACTGTAAACTCGGCTGTTACTAACTGCGTCACACTTCGTAAATCAATCAGTTCGCCTTGATATTTGCCTTGCAAACCAGTACCTAAAGATACCTCTTCTTCTGTTGTCTGAACTGTCACAGTGAAATCCTTGAAGTTGAGAGAAAATCCTTCCTCTTCTGTGTTGTTACTTGTAGCTGAAGAAAAAACGACACTTGAGAAAGAACTTTTTCCAGACAGTACAGCCTGAGTAGTACTGTTGGATATCAGATAGAATCTGAGTTTTGTACCAGACTCGAATTCTAAGATATTTTTCAGGTCATCGTTCTTAAAACCCTTGGGCAGTTTAGCGATGGAGGAAAAAATCACCTTTGAACGCTCCAGAGCCACTCGCGTATAACCCTCTGCACCAGGGGCTATGCCGTTAATTCTACCTTCATCATCGTCAACAGCAAATACACACAGTTCATTCACCTCTTTAGAATTGTTGTTTTTAATCTTAAGAGAGAGCTTTCCTTTTTTACCCTTAACTTTACTGTTGACGACAAAGATATTCTGAGTAATATTGACCAGTTGGAAAATTGTTGTTATCTGGGTATTTGTAGTAGACCCAAAGCCATCAATATTAACAACTAAATCCTTTTCAAAAGAAAGTCCACCCAGGTCAGTAGTGCGGACGCGGATGTTGTAACTAGATTTAGTCGCCTCAGATTTAATTTTTAAGCTATCTCCCTCGATGATGAATGCATCAGTATCGCCACTACCTGCTACCAAACTATAAGTGTGCTTATCGTTTTTATCTGGGTCAATGGTGCTGAAGATACCGATGATTTTTTTATCATCATCATCGTCGTCATCATCTCCATCATCTCCATCACCACCATCGTCATCATCGTCGTCATCATCGTCGTCATCGTCATCGTCATCGCTGATAGCGCTAAATATCAAGTCTGTAGGCTTTTCGTTGAGGTCATTGACATTAATAACTAAATCTTTCTCAAAGATAAATCCAGAAAGGTCGGTGCTGGCTACCCGAATGTTGTAAATTGATTTGCTTTCAAAATTGGGGGAATTATTTATTTGTAGGCTATTGTCAACAATGGTGAAGAGAGTATTATCAGTATCGCCAATACCCGCTATTAAACTATAGGTATACTCCTCATTGATGTCTAAGCTAGTGGTGAAAGTGGCAACTTCAGTTGCCGCAGCCACATTCTCATCTACACTGCTAACATTCAACATCAAGTCTCTATTTAGAAGCACAGAGATATTGTTGGAACCGGAATTAGCTACTACCAAATCTAACTTATCGTCACCGTTAAAGTCTGCCACGGCAACGGACTCAGGATTTGAACCGACTGTGAAGTTGGTGGCAGTGCCAAAGCCGCCATTGCCATCGTTCAGCAGCACAGAGATATTGTTGGAACCGGAATTAGCTACCGCCAAGTCCAGCTTGCCGTCACCATTAATATCTGCTACCGCAACGGAACGAGGACTTGTCCCGACTGCGAAGGTGGTGGCAGCGTTAAAGCCGCCACTGCCATTGTTCAGTAGCACAGAGACATTGTTGGAACTATAATTAGCTACTACTAAGTCCAGGTTGCCGTCACCGTCAAAGTCTTCCACAGCAACGAAACGGGGACTTGTCCCGACTGTGAAATTGGTGGCAGCATTAAAGATGCCACTGCCATCGTTCAGCAACACCGAGACATTGTTAGAATCGGAATTAGCTACTACTAAGTCCAGGTTGCTGTCACCGTCAAAGTCTCCCACAGCAACAGAACGGGGACTTGTCCCAACTGTGAAATTAGTAGCAGCGTTAAAGCCACCACTGCCATCGTTCAGCAACACCGAGACATTATTAGAACCGGAATTAGCTACTACCAAGTCCAGGTTGCCGTCACCGTCAAAGTCTTCCACAGCAACAAAATTAGGACTTGTCCCGACTGCGAAGGTGGTGGCAGCGTTAAAGCCGCCGCTGCCATCGTTCAGCAACACCGAGACATTGTTATCAGCAAAGTTCGTTATTACAAAGTCTAGTTGGCTGTCACCGTCAAAGTCGGCTACAGCAACCAAACTAGGACTGCCACCAGCTGAGTAGTTGGTGGCAGTGCCAAAGCTGCCATTATCATCGTTCAACAGCACTGAGACATTATTGGAACCAGAATTAGCTACCACCAAGTCCTTTTTACCGTCACCGTCAATATCTTCCACCGTAACGGAAGTGGGATTTGTTCCAGCTAGGAAGTTAGTGGCATTGGTAAATGATGCGGTCATAATTGTTTTGAAGTATGATATTTGGTTGCCTCACACCTGTTTTTATGGAGATTGAAAGATAGTTAATAAAGGTAATATTCTTTGCTAGCAAGGTGAGGAATGCACTATATAGTTTATTGTATAAAACAAGATAAACCCTCAGTAAATACACTTATCAGAATCCTGTTTAGAACTGATGCAAAGGCTTTATTAGCGATCGCATCGACACATATATAGTTGAAGTTATTACCCGCAAATAAAACAACCCCATCCCGCAAGGGAGATGAGGTTGGAAAGCTATCACTAAAACAGAATTCAGAAAGAACTTTAATCAGGTAACGAAGTTTAAAGAGTCAGAAGTGAGAAGCAAAACAGGTTTTATATCTGGCTTATAGAGTTAAGTTTTTTACTTCACTGAGTTACTTCTTTCCTATGGTTTCTGCAATAATTTGATCTATGCAAGCCTACTCAATAACCTCTTCAAGGGTTTCTGAGTCTGTTAAAACCAGTTCTGATGATGAAACAGTCAATTTTTTCAGCCAATATGCTTGCTACACGCTACTTTCATCATTTCATTTTTTGAAATCTTTCAGAGCGGTATAAACATTACTTATTGATTCAGTAAAATATAGCACGTTAAACTACGCATACTTAATTAGCGATCGCTTTTTGGGAAAAACTTTTTGGTTTACTGTGGATAGTTCAATAACAAAAGCTGATTTTGCAGGACTAAAACTAGCGATCGCTTCTAAAGTAAATGCAAATTATTGTTGTCGTTTTATATAAATTGGTGCTGTTACAGAAATTTCAACCCGATTGGTTAAAAATTTTGTGCTGCTAATTCTCCAGCATATATAACTTTATTATAAATTGATTAAATCCTTACAGTAAGTTAATAAAAAATACATAAAATATTTATCTAGCTTTATACAATTTTTAGAAGTATTTGATTAATATAATGTTCAAAAAAAATTAATATATTTTTTAAATAAAAAACATCATAAATTTATATAAACCCTTGTGCGAAGTATGTCTTTTACGTGAGATTGAGTAAGCAATTACTCGTAGGTAGAACATCATGGTTGCTAAAGCTTCTTTTTTCATCGATGATGCAAATGCCAATAGCATCAATGCCAGTACCTATAATTCCGGCTCTTTTAAGATTGTTAATAATTCCACATCTCAAGAAAAAATAAACAAAGTAGTAATTGACCTCAGCACTAGTATTCTTCCAGATTTAGTCTTTGATCCTTCGGGAACTGCTGGTGACCTTGTAGCGAAGAACTTCACAGTAGATAGTGAAGGCGGAACAGGATTTGCTGCTTTCAAGTTCCTCAAAGCTCGTGACGGTGGTTTTGATGCCGTAGAAATCACTTTTAACAGCTTCGATCCAGGTAAAACATTCACTTTTTCTGTAGATGTTGACCCAACCAGTATCAAAGGTTTACCTGCTCCCGGGCCAAATGAGTCAGGAAGTGTTTCTGGTCTAGAACTAATAGGTACAACGCTCACAGTCGATTTCTCTGATAGTACCAGTTACACAGGAAAGACTTATAGAATTCCCAATAGTTTAGATGGCTCACAGGTTGTTATTCAAGCAAATGCACCTACCCAACCAACAATTCAGGTTTTGGGTCTAGCCTCAACTGCACCCACAACTGTTTCAAATGCCAACCAAACAGTTAAAGTCAGCGGTACTCCAGGGACTTCAGTTAACTTACTAGTGATGGAGGCTGGCTTATTTAAAAATAACGGCGGTGGCTTTGATCTAGATCCTTTTGAAGCCAACTCAGCGATCGCTGTTAATGAAAAGTCTGCCACGATTGGGGCAGAGGGTTTTGTCGATATTCCGATAACCCTCACACGTTCTCAAACGGATGCAGGATTGAACCATATCGTTGCGGTCACTAAAGCCGCCGATGGAACGACAAGCTTACCATCTGTCGTGCAGATTTTAGATTATCAGCCTAACGCTGCACCCGCACCTCTACCTGATTCAGGTAATACTCCACCCAAACCCAACGCAATTCGGATCAATGCAGGAGGTGGAGCGTACACCGATAGCTTAGGTCAAGTTTGGAGCGCAGATCAATATTTCGTTGGGGGCAATCCTTATTCCACCACAACAGCGATCGCCAGTACTGTCGCAGACTCACTTTATCAAACAGAGCGTTGGTTGAGTAACCTGGACTATGCGATTCCAGTACTCAACGGAGACTACACAGTCAAACTCCAGTTTGCAGAAATATACTGGAATGCCGCAGGTCAGCGCATCTTTGATGTCAGTGCAGAGAATCAGCTAGTCGTTGATGACCTAGATATTTTTGCCCAAGCTGGCGGTAAAAACATTGCTCTGGACAAGTCCTTTAATGTTAACGTCAAAGATGGCACACTGAACTTGAATTTCTTGGCCAGTAAAGACAATGCTAAAGTCTCGGCTATTGAAATCATCCCTGTGAGTGCGACTGGGCCAAAGGTAATTGTGCAAGAGACTGGCGGTAATACTGCGGTTACCGAAGGAGCAGCTACTGGTGATAGTTACTCGTTAGTTTTGAATACCAAACCTACAAGCAATGTAACGATTAACTTAGCAGTTGGTAATCAAATTACCCTAGATAAGCCCAGCCTAATCTTCACACCTGATAACTGGCATATAGCCCAAGCTGTTACTGTTAAAGCTGTTGATGATAGCTTAGTAGAGGGAACTCAAACAGTAAATATTAGTCACACCATTACCACTACAGATAACAATTACAAAACTCTTAGCATTCCTAATGTTGCTGTTAGTGTTATTGACAACGATAGTTCTCCAGCCACAGGCAAAGCCATTCGGATCGATACAGGCTCAACTAAATCTTATACCGATACCAAAGGCCAAGTTTGGGAAGCAGATAAGTATTTCGTAGGAACAAGCAATACCTATTCCACTGCTGCTCCAATCGGCAAGACGGAAGACGACGCTGTGTATCAAACTGAGCGTTATGGCAAAAACTTGGCTTATCAAATTCCAGTAGCGAACGGCAACTATGCCGTAAATCTACACTTTACAGAAATTTACTGGACTGACTTTAATAAGAGGATATTTGATGTTTCTCTAGAAGGTCAGAAAGTTTTTGATGACATAGACATTTTTGCCAAATCCAAAAATGCCTTCTTCACAGGTAATAACTCTGCCTTGGTTCTATCTGCCCCAACCCAGACTGTGACTGATGGCATCCTCAACATTGATTTCGCAGCCAGCGTTGAAAACGCTAGTATCACAGGTATTGAAGTCATTGCATTGACTGGGCCACAAGTAGTTTTGCAACAAACAGAAGGCAAAACTGAGGTCACGGAAGGAGGCGCTAGTGATACTTACTCCTTAGTTCTCAATAGCCAACCCACAGCGGATGTGACGATTAATCTTGTACCTGGCAATCAGCTCAGCGCCAACAAGACTAGTTTAACCTTCACTGCTGCTAACTGGAATGTTGCTCAAACAGTCACTATCAGTGCAGTGAACGATAATGTGGCAGAAGGTGCCCAAACAGCCAACATTACTCACACGATCACTACTACAGATAACAGCTACAAAAATCTTACTGTTCCAAATCTTGCTGTTGACATCATCGACAATGACATCGTTGCTATCAGCTTTGACAAGAAAACAGTAGCTACAGTTAGTTCTCCTACGGTAGGAGCTTGGGGCCCAGATGGTAGGTTTTATGTGGGCACTTACAGTGGTGAAATCAAAGCATACACCTTTGATCAGAACTACAACATTACTGCTACCCAAACAATCACCACTATCAAGAACCTAGATAATAAGCAAATATTAGGGATCGCTTTTAACCCTTACGATACCTCTGGTGCCCCAAGTATTTATGTTGCTCATAGTAAGCTATATGCCAATAATGGTGGTAAAGGCTTTCCTAAAACTGAACTTTCTCCTTATAGTGGTGAAATTTCAATACTCGAAGGAGCTAATTTTTCGCAACGGAAATCTTTAGTTTCAGGGCTACCGGTTTCCAACCATGACCACGGCATTAATGCTTTAACGTTTGATAACAAAGGCGATTTATACATTAATGTTGGTGGCAATACTAATGCAGGTATTACCAATGACAATATAGGCGGTGTTCCAGAGTCTCCTTTCTCAGCTGCTATCCTCAAAGCTGAAATTTCAAAATCTAGCTTCAATGGGCAGATAAAGTATGAGCTACCAAATCCTCTACCAGCTGGTTATGAGATTCCTAGTGGATTAACTTTTAATCCGGCAGATAGTCAGGTCTTTGGAGATATAGCAAAAGTCAAATCTGGTGTAGATGTTTCCGTATACGCTAGTGGACTTCGTAATGCCTTTGGTGCAGCTTTCACAACACAAGGATTACTTTATGCCACAGAGAATGGTTATAACGCAACATTTGGAGACATCTCTACCTCGGCTACAACTCAAAAACCAACAACTGTCGGTTCTGCTCCAGATGAACTCAATCTGATCAAAGCAGGTGAATACTACGGTCATCCCAATCGAAATCGTGGAAGCTCTGACAATCGCCAGAATACTTATTATGGGTTAAGTGACCCCAGTATTCCAGGAGTATATACAGCTCCACTAACAACTTTTACTCCTTCAACTAATGGGCTTGATGAGTACCGTGCCACAACATTCCAAAACCAAATGCGAGGTAATTTAATTGCCCAGCAATGGAATGGCAAATTCTATAACATCAAACTCTCACCAGATGGCACTCAGGTGCAACAAACTACTACCCTGACTGGTGTTGCAGATGGTTTAGATATCAAGCATGGGCCTGGAGGTGCAATTGTTGGCGTTGATTTGACTGACAACTTAATTACGGTTGCACTTCCTAACGATCCTGGGGTGGTAGATCCTACTGTCTACGATTTATTCCCCTGGAGAGCGCCAGCAGTAGGTGGTAATACATTTGTCATCGGCGGTAAGAACTTCGGTACTTTGGGGAATACTCAGGTTTCCATTGGTGGACAATCTGCATCTATTACCTCAGTTTCTGATCAAAGAATCATTGGTACTCTGCCAAACTTTGTCGGCAAACCGCTCATTGACCCCAACGCTAACGGATTATTAGATTTGGTTGTTAATAGCAATGGTAAGCAGTCAGTAATGGCAGATGCATTCTTGCCACTAACTGGAACAGCCTACTTCGTTTGATGAAATAAAGTCTGCAATCTAGCTGTTCTAGATTGATTATAGAATAAGGGCATAAAAATCTTATGCCCTTATTTTCGTATCACACTGTACCTTCGCTCATTTTGAGAGGACAAGAAGAATAAATACTTGAGGAACTTTTCTTACCACGGACTACCAATCATAGTGAATGGTGCCCAATAAAACGGATGGGAGAGATTACCAACGATATTTTGTTGTAAGTAGGTTACCATTTGCGGTGGCAAAGATACGCCTCGATTTGTGCCAGTTAATTGATTGCCTTCAATTCGCACTTTCCCCTGAATCATTGCTAACTGTGCTTGTCGCAGTGCTTCTGCTTTAATTGGTGCAGTCTTTAACTGGCTGTAAAACTCTGTCATTAGTCCTAGAGTTCCGGCATCCGAGACATACCACAAACTGGCAATAGCCGACTTCACACCCGTCTGTATTGCTAACCCCGCAAAACCCAACTCCGCTTGTTCATCCCCAAAAGCTGATTTACAAGCACTTAAAACCAATAATTCTACTGGCGGCTTATTCCATCCCAACTGGCGTACTTGATCTAACCGCAGTTTGGTATCATACAACTGGATGTATGACTTACTAGAGTTTCCAGACACAAAGTCTACATGGGTTGCTAAGTGAATCATCCCAAAAGGATTTTGTCGGCGTTGTCCTTTGAGATTCTCTAAGGTAAAGTCTTTATTGAGTAAGAACTTGCCCCGCCATAGTTTCTCGACGATAGTAGAAACTTCCAAAGGCACCGCTTGTAAAGGACTTTGATTTTGCTCTTTGGTAAATTCACTAGCCCCCATTGCCAACAGTTGGGAGGTTTTGATATCAGCATAGCTAGTGTCAGTGAGGCTGAGACTGGGTAACATTCCCAGACTGTATTTTTCAATGAGAAACTGCTTACCATCGTGAAGGGCGGCTAAAGGAATAGAACGTAAACCTACGTCCATTACAAAAGCCAGATTTTTAATGCCTTGCTTTTGCAACTCTACTTCTTGGGGCGCAATTAGCCATTGATATAGTTGCTGTGCTGGGATTAAATAGCTGGTGGTGCCAGCTTTGTTAACATCTGAAATTTGATTGTAAAATTTTTGAGCTACTCGCAAAACCTTCGCTCTAGTTACCCCAGGAAGCCGCTTACGGATAGGTTTACCCTCAGCAGTGACGAGGACTAAATCAAGTATGTCTTTATCTTTTGTCGATATATTGCTGCTAGGAGTAAACTGTGCATAGACAATTGCTGGTTTGACGCCTGTTTGTGCCTGAATTTCGGCAAGGGCGGCGCGTGCATCTGCCAAACTTTTAATAGAAGTTTTGCTTGATTGTCCCAGATATTGATCAAACTGGCGTGTAGCTTGTTCATCTACTTCGGCAAAGGCTGTGTCAACTAAAGCTAAAGAATTGTTATTGGTTATTGGCGGGAGAATCGGTGGAGTGGGCGGTTCGGGTGGTTTAGGATCGTTGTCTGAAGAAGATGCGGTAATTATTTGAATATTGCCTTGCGTGTAATTACCCGTATAAAATTTGTTAGGCGAAATAGTATTGTTAGAGTCTGTGGTGATAGCCCCTGCTGTGCCGTTGGTGGTACCGCTACCAACTACAAAGGGTGTGGTGCCGTTACCGCCGTGGCGGATGGTGACTGCACCGCTACCAGTTGCACCAGATGTGGAGATACTAGCATTGATGTTATTGCGATCGCTAAATGTCCCAGTAGCTCGGAAGAACTTTTTAGTTGTAATATCTACATTACCGCCAGTGCCATTACTTCCACCTTGGGCATTGATAGAAGTAACTTCAATATCATTATCTGGATCTAGGGTTACGTTACCACCATTACCAGTGGTAGAACTGGAATTTAATACTCCAGCTTTAATACTGTCCTTCGCCTCAAAAGTAATTCCTCCACCATTAGTTGTAATATCTTGAGTTGCAACCGTTCCTGTAGAGCTTTTGAGGGTGACATTATTATTAGTAGTGACAATACTATCAGTAGTCACTCCCAGAGGCGCAATCAGGTTGACTGCTCCACCCTTGCCATTAGTAGCATCTACTAATAACGAATAGGTGGAGATAGAGCCATTGGTAGAAGTCATATCAATATTTCCTCCACCAGTAAGACTTCGCGTGCTTATGGAACCAATAATTTGGATGTTTTTATCAGCATTGAAATTAATGTTGCCACCATTTTCATTGTCAGACTGAGTGAAGGCATTAACAAAATTAATCATTCCACTACGGCTAGTAGCTGTGATATTTCCACTATGCGTTCCCAACAGGGAAGTTGTAGTATATAAACTATTTCCAGTAATATTACCTTGTGCATCAAGGGTGATTGACCCACCTGCGCTATTGAAAGAACCAGCACTAATACTACCAGCAGTAATATTGCCATTGGTGCTTGTAATTTTTATGTCACCGGAAGATGAAAAAACTGAGCTTGTAATAATATCGTTTTTCGCTAGTAGGGTAATTGCACCTCCACCACTAGTAGGTCCAGAACGAAGAAAATTTATTGTATTAATAGCACCATTGTTACTGGTGATAGTTATATCCCGGTTATTTGTAAAGATATTTTCAACTGTAATATCCTGATTTGCTAATAGATTAATTGAGGCGTTATCTATACCGTTAATTGCGCGATTTAGAACTGGGCTATTCGCTCTTATAGAACCTGAACCAATAGGTGATTGAATTTTAACTGGGTCGTTGAATGTGACACCGTTACTATCGATAGTAATTGCACCACTACTATCATTGCGTCCGATGGTTATGGAGTTGAAGCCATTTTGTAGGGCGGTTAAGTCAGTTGTCGTTAAGTCTAGGGTATTTGCACCACCATCGCTAGAGCCACCAAGCGTAATATTTTGACTAGGGGTGAAGGGTTGAAGCAGTAAATTACCTGAACCAGTTAGCGAATTAGCAGTTAATGGTAAGTTAATCTCATTGGCAGTCAAGGTGAAGTTGTTGCTGCCAGTTGCCAAAGAGTTATTTAAGGCAATTGTACCTGTGCCAGCCTTAAATTCTTGACTACCACTGCCACTCAGAGTCAGAGGGCTGCTGATGTTGATATCGCCAGTTGTGGTGATGTTAGCGGGAACAGTTGTATTGGCTGCACTTGTGATATTGAGGCTTGAAAAAGGAGTAACACCGCCTAAAAGACCACCAAAGCTAATATTGCCACTACCAGCAACTAAACTCAAATTACCAGCCCCGTCAATTGTACTGCCAAAGGTAATATTGGCATTGCCAGAATTGAGAGTGGCATTAGCACCATTTTCCAGTAAAACTTGATTAATAAAGTTGATAGGTTGGTTATTAGTGGTAATATCAGCCTTAAGAGTTGTTGCTATGGCATTGAGAGTTAGTGAAGCGTTGTCTGTACTTGTAATTGCACCATTGGCAGCGATGTAACCACCAGGAGAAGTAATTGTTACAGGGTCGTTAAATGTGACGGGGTTGATGATAATTGCACCACTACCATCATTGCGTCCAATAGTGATGGAATTGAAGCCATTTTGTAAAGCAGCTAATTCTGTATTAGTTAGGTTTAATTTTCCAGGATCGTTATTGCTAGTTCCACCAAGGGTAATATTGCGACTAGACGTGAATGGTTGCAGTACTAAATTACCAGTACCAATCAGGCGATTTCCTAATGAAGATGAATCTGGATTAATTTCATCTGCTATTAATGTTAAATTATTACTACCCGCCGTCAACTGACCAGGAAAAACTATTTTGGCAGTACCAGCGTTAAAAGTAGTGTCATTATTTAAGTTAATCCGACCAATAATATCTATATCACCGTTTGCAGTAGTGATGTTACCAGAAATTTGTACATCTTCTGATTCAACGATGAAACTTTTTAAAGG
This sequence comes from Nostoc sp. CALU 1950, assembly GCF_051172895.1. Lineage (NCBI taxonomy): Bacteria > Bacillati > Cyanobacteriota > Cyanophyceae > Nostocales > Nostocaceae > Nostoc > Nostoc sp. CALU 1950. The sequence goes on from NZ_JBDNJQ010000006.1 coordinate 58,321, forward strand.
TTGAGTATTACCAACTGCACCATTCAGAAAAACATCACCCAATCCAGCAAAAGTTGTCAGCTTTAAGTTATGGAAACCATTAACCGTACCGTTTAACGTGATGGCGTTCCCTGTACCCGCATTGAAAATGGCATCGTTGTTAAGAGTCAGTGGACTGACAATACTGATATTACCATTTGTAGTGATGTTACCAAAGATATTTGTGTTAGCAGCACTGGTGATGTTGAGGCTAGTGAGTGGTGTTGTTCCACCAATAATGCCACCAAAGTTAATATTACCTGTCCCAGCAGTTAGGGTTAAATTGTCATATCCACTGTTACCTCCATCAATTGTGGTAGTAAAGTTAATATTTCCTGGACTATCGCTACCAGTGCTAAAGGTGACATCACTACCAAGGATAACTTTACCATTCAAGTTGATGTCGTTGCCTTTGGTGGTTAAATTGCCAGTAGTGATGTTGCCACTATTACTGGTAATGTCAATATTTTTCCCAGTTACACTATTAGTGTTGATATTACCATTGCTACTGGTTAGACTTACAGCACCACTACTAATATTATCTTGTGCAAAAATATTATCTGTAGTGATGTCGGTAAACGCATTTAGAGTAATATTTCCAGCATTTTTAATCGGTACATTGCCAGTGCCCGTGTAACTACCGCTTGCCAAGAAAGCATTGACATCAATATATCCAGTGTTAGCAGTTAGACTAATTGCACCGCTAACTCCAGGATTACCACGGGAAGAATAAGAAGTAGAATTAACTCCAAGTACAGGATTAGCATTAATTGTTATATTTTTGCCAGCATTAAAAATAATATTACCGCCATTGCCAGAATTACCACTACTAGCGGTAGATGCAGATGACACTCCACTTACGGAAATATTCCCACCAGCATTAATAGTAATTGCTCCACCATTCCCAACACTTGAATTTTGATCGCCAGTAGCTCTAGAAGATATCTCGCCTGTGTTGATGTCTCCAGTAGCAATCAGAGAAATTGCTCCACCATTGCCACCAGTATTCAAGTCCCCAGAAACATAAGATTCTATACCTGGAAATGAGCCTGTCATGTTAATGCTACCGTTCGTAGCAGTTATGTTAACTGCTCCTCCATTACCAGAAGTACCAGAATTGCTAAAAGTGACCGATTGTATACTACCAATGCTAACGTTACCATTCGTAGTAGTTATATTGATCGCACCACCATTCCCAGAATTACCTTCATCAGTCCCAGAACTAGATCCAATACCTCCTGTAGTTATATTGCCATTGGTAGCACTAAGAGTAATGTTACCGCCATTACCTGCATTGGATGAAAGTGTATTAGATCCAGAAACTAAGCTATTTGTAATAATGTTACCGTTTGTGGCTGTAAGACTAATATCACCGCCATCAATAGAGCTATCAGTACTAGTACTAATATTGCTAAGATTTATGCTTCCTCCCAAAATAGCGATCGCATCACCAACAGTACTGACTCCTCCACCTGTAACAGATCCCAAAGTGCGGATTGTCACTGGATCTTTGAATGTGACATTACTAGCTATATTAATTACACCATTACCATCATTACGTCCGATGGTGATGGAATTGAAGCCATTTTGGAAGGCGGCTAAGTCAGATGTAGTTAGGTCTAGGGTGTTGGTATCAATATCTGTAGAACCGCCAATAGTAATATTTCGACTGAGTGTAAAGGGTTGAAGGACAATATCGCCACTACTAAAAACGGGAAAACCAACTCCTCCAGTAAAGTTTATTTCATTCCCGGTAAGACTAATGTTTCCTCCACCACCAGAACCATATGAAAAAATGTTGCGTATATTAATAGTGTCAGAAGCATTGACATTAACGGCTCCAGCTTTTCCCAACACAGCACTACTATCGATTCCATCAATTGTGATGCTCCCAGTATTACTCGTGACGGTTACGGTGTTTCCATCAGTATAACTTCCAGCAATTTGAGCAGTTGACTGCAACTCCCCTGTAATTATGTTTCCACCGGAACTTAAAATGTCTATTTTTCCAGCAGTGCCTGGTAAACCTGAATTATTGATAGCAGAAATACGATCTGTAAGAATATCACCTGTAGCAGTCAAACTAATGGGGCCACCATCACTATTTGAGTTATTTGTGCTAATGTACCCCACCTGAATACTTCCAGGTGCTAAACCCAACGCACTTATTGGCGATTGGAAAGTAGTTGCTGGCGAACCTTGAGATGAAGGAAAATTCTCAGGTGTAACTGAAGCCAAACCCGCCCGCAAAATTAAAGCACGGCTGGTAGTTAAGGTTGTAAAATCTGGATCTGAAACCGGAATACTCCCACTAGTATCGGGCGAATTAATTGTAATATCGCCACCCTTAATACTCCCCGTCGCCTCTATCTTCAGTGCTGCACCTGTATAATTCCCAAATTCTACATCGCTATTAGCCCGAATAATGGGGTCATACAAACTAACAAAATTACCCGCGCCTCCCGCCAAATTCTGAATTGAAAATTGCCCACCACTGAAAAAATGAGCATCCCCAGAAACATTACCATCGCTAATTAAACTCAGATTTCCACCACTGACAAAGGGTGTCTGCGAATGATTCAGCGCCAGGATATCAATGTTTTGATTTCCCTGAATCTTGAGATTTCCGCCAGCTTGTGCCAAAAAGGAATTTGCTACACTATCGCGCACCCGTACCGTGTCTTTAGCTAACAGGTTTAAATCTCCTGTTGTCAGCAGTTGACTGTCTGGTAATGTCAAATTACGTGCAGCTGATAGTGTTGCTGTCCCAGATGTGACGTTTTTGGCTACGACATCCCCAGAATTTATCCCAATCCCAGAACCAGTGAGTTCTACCTGTCCGTTGCTGTTAACTCTCAATTCATTGGCGTTACCCACACCAGCACCTGTTAACAATTGGGGTAGAGTCGCGGGGTTAACGGATGTCGCTGCTGGGGGTTGAATTTCTAAACTTAGCAGATGTCCGGGTTGGCTGATGCGTAAGAGGTTTTCGCCAGGGACGGCGGCGACGGTAATGTTACCCTTTGGTGCTGATAGCTGTCCGGTACTGGTGACGGTGCCACCGAGTAAATTTAAATTGTTGCCAGTACTGACTGCTAAATTGCCAAAATTCACAATACTCCCTGGTTGAGAGGTTGTGAAAGCAAAGGTATTGGGGGTTCCTACGAAATTTGCGTAATTATTGCTACCAAGTGCGTTAAAGGAGTTTGACCCAAAACCGATGCTGTTGGCGGTGGTGGCGGTGAAATCAGCAGGTACGTTTAAGCTGGCGTTGGCACCAAATACAATACCAGCCGGGTTCATGATGAATAGGTTGGAATTCCCGCCTGTGACTTGCAGAAGTCCGTTAATTATTGAAGGATCGCCACCAACTACACGTCCCAAAATGTTTTGAATATTGGGGTTGGAGAGAAAGTTTGCGATCTGGTTGGAGTCGAGTCCAAGTTTTTGAAAGCTGTGAAAGAGATTCGCGCCATCTCTAGAAAGACTACCTCCACTGATATCTAACTGGTTGCCGTTGGGGGTGACGATAGAACCTGTACCATCAGTAGCTGGTGTAATAGATTGTGCTTTCACTAAAACGATCGCCTGGAAAACAGCAACCAAAGCGATCGCTTGAGTTAGCAAATATAAACCAATTCTTTGAGCTACAGAATTCATCTAAATCCTTGTATAAATAAAACTCCAATCTCAATACAATGTCGCCTATGCAACAACATAAGCGACATCAGTACAAGTATGGAAGTTTGCAAAAAGATGAGATAAAATCTCAATAATAATACTTAAAAATCTTTCTTACCTATAGATATAACAGATACCATCAACTGCCTCACACAATCTTGATTTGAGGTTTTCTGTGCGTTCAATAAAGGCGGTTGTAAACTATGTCTACACGAAACTGGGTACAAATACTCTTAGTCCGTGGAGGCTGAATTTGCCTGTATAGCTGCGTTCACGCAGTGTGCCGCAGGCAATTTCATTCGCCTCCTATGATCAGATCACCATGCACGAGAACCAGAGGGAACGGGAGCAGTATTTTGGGTGGGTGCAGCCTGAATAGATGTTGGGCGAGATGGTGTGCTGTTCTCCGAAGCGTCCTTGACAACCTCGATGCTTCCATCTTCTTCTTCGCTAATATTCGTATTGGGTGGGACTTTTGAGGAATTATTACTACCACCTCTCAAGGCAACAAGGTTATTGAATAATCCCGGTTCCGAGCTATCAAATTTTACACCCAGTTTTTGGACAGCATTCGGCACTAATTTGAGAAAAATCTGAATGGGAATACCCAAGTTAAATCCAGTTTTATCGGTAATGCTTTGAGCGCCACTTTCCTGATTTTCTTCAAGTGATGCTGGGCGGCTACTGACTTCCTCCCTATCGCCTTTGCCGTGAATACCTACAAGCCTTCCTGACACATCAAATACAGGACCGCCACTCATGCCTACTCTAGTAATACTTGTATAAACTAGTGCATATCCATTTTCTACGTCTGCTGCTTCTTGTTCGCCCTCAACTGAACTCTCATCTAAGCGACTTGAAACCAAAGAAGAAGTGAACTGAAACACACGCTTTTTAATCGCTGCACCAGGGTTAGGAAATCCAGCAATATAGACACCAGCGCCCTCAGTCGTATAATTAGAATCACCAAGAGACGCTGTTTCATAAGTGCGATCGCTCCGAAACTTCACAATCGCTAAATCTACACCAGGTAGCTTCTGAATATCTTTCTCAGTTGAAATTGCAATTTTCTGGCGTTTTCTGCCTCCTTTTGGCAAAGGTGTAACGACGGAATATTCATCATCGTCGTATTGCACAACGTGGGTGGCTGTCAGCACCACGTAAACATTTTTTCCTCTTTCCTGGTAACGTCCGATAATCACGCCTGAACCTGGAGAATTAACTGTAGGCTCAATCCGGACTACGGTTGATTTAGCAATACTAGCTACATCAGTCGGTAGTAATGCTTGTTTAGCCATCGCTGGACTGATTAGGGTTACCATTGCTACACCAACAAAGCAACCTGGTAAAAGATATTGATTTAGCATGATGCTGATTCCTTAATGACTCTTAACTGCGTTACCAAAATGAACTTGGAGAGGTTTGATTAGTTGCTGGGATTGGAAAACTTGGTGTTTTCTCTGGAGATAAGGGGTAATCGGGAAATTCAGGAACAATAAGAATGGGAAAGGAAGATTGTACTTTCGATGGAGATATAGTCCCAGTGGCAAATTGGGGAGCAAGTTGTACAAATGTTTGGACTGGAACAGCCCAACTGGATGCATCAAATTTTTGTCGAACTTGTAAAACGGGGGTGGAACCATCTTTAAAAATATAAGTATTCCCCCAGAGAGGGTACTTATGTTTGCCGTTAATTCCTACAAGTTCACCATGACGATTTAGTAATGGGCCACCACTCATCCCTTTAAAAATGTCGTTGCTGTAACCAACTTGATATCCACCTCGAAAAGCTTGTGGTAGTAAATATTCAACTTTACCTGTTGTGAAAACTAAGCCTTGTTGTTCATCAGGATAACCAGTTGCAAAGGTTTCATCGCCAATGGACAGAGATGAACTAGCGATCGCTGCGATCGCATAATTATTCGCACTCCTAAAACTCAGTAATCCTAAATCATCATCTGGAAATTGAGCAGATTTAATTGTCTGTGCGGTGTAAATCTTCCCATCAGCAGTTTGGATTTGATAACTCTTACCAATTCTCAGGACGTGGGCGTTAGTTATAACCGTGTAAACTTGACCTTGTTTTTTAATTAAAATTCCTGAACCCCAACCCTGTCCTGCTAGCACTTTGACAGTAATTGCGCGACCGCGATCGCGTAATTGGTTCAATGACAATTGCGCTTTTGCTTGACTAGTTAGACTGGCACTCAAAACACTAGACTGGGAAGCTACTTCTGAAGAAAATGCTTGTGTTGATAGTGTCAACGGTAAACTAACAACACAAGCAAGCATAGAAAAAATACGAAATTCCATTTTGTACTTAATAAAAATTCCTTAGAATGCGCGACCAGGCTTTGTTGGTGTAGCGGCTGCACCTCTAGAACCAGTTTCTACTCCTGATGCGTTCAGAGGGGCTAATTTTTTTGTCAGGTTAACATAAGTCCGACCTTTAGATTCATACAAAGCAGGACCAGCACCATCACGCACATCAAATAGTCTTTGCAAGGTTTCTGCCGCATTCACACCACGCTTAAGGGTGAATAGCAAATTTCTAGTGTTGCAACTACCCCCTGGAGTGGCTGCACAAATCACAGGCATACCGTTAACTACACCTGCGGTGATGTAATCTAAAGAACCATTGTTGTGAGCTTGTTGAAATCTTGCAGACACTTGCTGGCAGCGAGTTACTGGGTCATATCCAGAACCAGTAAAATACTCTGAGTACCAGCGAACTACTGACAAACTTGCACCTGTAGCGGTATTGGTGGCCTTCGTTGCAGGTAATTCGCTGCTAGTAGTATCGCAAGAAAACTGAATACTTGCTGCGTAGCTGGGTGTGTTAAAAACTGCTCCTAAACCACTTAAAAGTGTAACTCCACTCAGAATAGCTAAAGATTTTCTAAACATCTGACTGTCTCCCAACACATATTTGGTTATATTTCTTATCCAAGATAGCTTGTAAAAAATACAACCCAATACAGAAATACCACGTAAGTACGTACTTGATATTTTTCAGGCAAAGTATGATTTTCTTTACGAATAAACGACAGATTCTCAGATCATACATGCAGAACCATAGTATTAAATATCACTTAGCTGTTTAATCCATATTTGGATTAATTCTAGAAAAAGCCTGTAAAATTCAGCCAACACTGCATCATAGTCAATGTCGTGTGTTAACTTGGAAACCTCCTAGTTATCTACGTAGACAAAATCAAAAGAGAGTAGTAATTGTATGCGCTGGTATTTAAAGTTTAGGATGCAGTGTGTATTTTTAGTTCATGGTGTGTTATGGCTGGCATCCATATCGCCAAGTTATGGTGATTGGTCTAACTCATCTGTATTTTTAGAATTACCAGATCAGATATTGGCGCAAGCAGCAAATCCAGAAGGCGATCCAAATCTGCAAAGGTTTCCGCAATCTGCACCAATCCCAGAACCGCTACCGCCAGAAACTCAAACACCTGTGCAACCGATTCCTACTCCAGAACCATCGTCTGTGCCTGTTGTTGAAAGTATTCAGGTTAAGAAAATTGAGGTGATGGGCAGTACAATTTTGAAGTCAGAGCAACTGAATGCCATCACTAAGCCAGTTGAAGGACGTTCGGTCAGCTTGGAAGAACTCAGAGAAGTTGCCGATACAATCACCCAAATCTACCTTGAGCGCGGCTACATAACTTCAAGAGCAATTTTGGTAGACCAAGCAATTACCGATGGTGTGGTACAAATTCAGGTAATTGAAGGTGGTCTAGAAAAAATTGAAATCCAAGGAACAAAACGCCTCAATCCTGATTATGTGCGATCGCGCATCTCTTTAGGCGCTAGCAAACCTCTTTCCACAGCTAATTTAGAAGACCAATTAAGATTGTTAAAAACTGACCCCCTAATTTCAAACGTAGAAGCTAGCTTACGCACAGGTAATGAGGTTGGTCAAAATATTCTGGTAGTTAGAGTTACCGAAGCCGATCCCTTTGATGGGACATTCAGCATTGATAATTATTCGCCGCCCAGCGTTGGTTCTGAAAGATTGGGCGTCAGTGCTAGTTACCGTAACATCACAGGTATAGGAGATAAATTTGCAGCGTCTTATTACCGCACAACTCGTGGAGGCTCGAATATCTATGATTTTAGCTACCAAGTGCCGCTAAATGCGATGAATGGTACTTTACAGCTACGTACCACCATTAACAACAACGAAGTTGTCCAAGAACCTTTTAAGAGCTTTGATATTCGTGGGGAATCACAATTATATGAAGTAAGTTATCGCCAGCCTTTGGTGCGATCGCCCCGTGAAGAATTCGCTTTATCATTAGGCTTTACTGTCCAAAATGGTCAAACATTTACCTTTGCAGGCCCAACACCCTTTGGCTTTGGCCCCGACACAGAAGGTAACAGCCGCACCCGTATAATTAAGTTTGGTCAAGATTATGTCCTACGGGATATAAAAGGTGCATGGGCATTGCGATCGCTATTTAGTTTAGGTCTTGGTAGCTTTGATGCCACCATCAACTCTAACCCTGTTCCAGATGGTCGCTTTTTCAGTTGGTTAACGCAAGTCCAACGAGTGCAACGGTTGAATACTGATAATCTCTTAATCGCCCAGGCTGAGGTGCAACTAACACCTAATGGTTTATTACCCTCTCAGCAGTTTGTGATTGGCGGTGGTCAATCTTTGCGCGGTTATCGGCAAAACGCCCGCGCTGGGGATAACGGAGTCCGATTTTCACTAGAAGACCGCATCACTCTAGAAAAAGACGAATCTGGAAATTCTATGCTGCAACTTGCTCCATTTTTCGATGCGGGAGTTATCTGGAATGTAAATGATAACCCCAACCAATTACAGAAACAGCAATTTTTAGCAGGTGTGGGACTAGGAGTTCTATGGGAACCTTTACCAAATCTAAATATGCGGCTGGACTATGGTCTTCCTTTAATTAACTTAGATGACCGAGGTGAAAATGCTCAGGATCATGGCTTTTATTTTAGTTTAGGATATAGACTTTAAGGCATTGCGAAATTCGGCTATTGTAGAAAGTAGTGATAATTTTTGGAAAGGTATTAACGAGTCACATCGAAGAGTCTCCCACCAACAAGTAAGTATGGTCAGGGAGAAAAGCCGCTCTGGGACTGGGTATTGGGGACTGGGAAAACATTCCAAAATATGTTCCGGATTAGAGCCAATTTCATAATTTTTCGTTTGAAAACCCAATCCCTAGTCCCCAATCCCTTTGACTACTTTCCTTAATGCGGTAAGGTTGACTTTGCAGATAGTTTGGCTGCCAGTGAATGTATTGGAAATGGGGCTTTAGACTATTAATCGGATTCTTGGGGCTGTGGCTACTACTGGATCTGGGTTCCCGCATGGGAGCAGAGATTTTGTGGTTTCAGGAAGTTGGCTACCTCCAAGTATTTCTGTTGAGGGTGGTAACTCGTGGTGTTTTGTGGATAATGGTGGCTGGAATAACTGCTGCCTATCTACTACTAAATCTGTCTTTAGCACAACGGCTAAAATATTCCCAGTCTCTGAAGATTGAGGAATTCAGGCGTGAGGAAGCAAAACTCACCAGTGAATTAACAAATTTTCTCAGTCCTCAGAATCCAAGACACAACGAAACTCGGATACTTTCGCCGCAACGCTTTAAAAAATTGAGATTGCGCGGGTTATTACCCCTAAGTCTTTTACTGAGTTTGTTAATTGGTTTGATACTGGCTCATTATGGTCAAATTGCTCTTTCCTACTGGAATTCTCCAGTTAATCAGGCTAGTCTATCTATTCCCACCCTATTCCGACCAGAGACAATCTGGCAACTCTTGAGGCAGATTGTCTCACAAGTCTGGTATCTCGGTTTAATTGTGGGAGTAACGATCGCAATCTTAATTTATCCCCAATTTTTATTAACTGCGATCGCAATTGTATTCAGTCCCATGTTTGGGTTTATCTTATTCCAACACTGGCCAAAGGTGCTGCAATATTTCCAGCCCACTCTTTTCAACAGCACTGAGCCTTTATTTGGTAAAGATATCAGCTTCTACGTCTTTTCTTTACCCGTTTGGGAACTGCTTGAACTCTGGCTGATGGGATTATGTTTGTATGGCTTCGTCGCCGTTACTCTCACTTATCTCCTGTCAGGGGATAGTTTGAGTCAGGGTATTTTCCCTGGTTTTTCTCCCCAGCAGCAGCGTCATTTATACGGTATGGGTGGCTTGTTGATGCTGGTAGTGGCTCTGAGTTACTGGCTGAGTCGTTATGAACTTGTGTATTCTAACCGTGGTGTTAGTTATGGTGCCAGCTACACGGATGTGATAGCCCAGTTGCCAGCTTATACCGTTTTGTGCATTGTGGCAGTAGCGATCGCAATTTACCTACTTTGGCGAACATTTTTCTGGAAACCCAAATCCCAGTATCGCCGCTTGGTATTTTACGGATTAGGGGTTTATCTAGTACTAGTTGTATTAGCTGATGTTGTTGTACCTACTGTGGTGCAATATTTAATTGTCTTACCTAATGAGTTGCAACGGGAGCAACCCTACATTCAGCGGACTATCGCCTTGACTCGCCAAGCATTCGATTTAGAGGCGATCGATTCCAGAGGCTTTAACCCTCAAGGAACACTGACTGAAGCTGATATTCAAACTAATGACTTGACAATTCGGAATATTCGCCTTTGGGATCAGCGACCACTGTTAGAAACTAACCGTCAGCTGCAACAAATTCGGCCATATTATCGGTTTCCCGATGCCGATATTGATCGGTATACTCTGAAAACAGATGTAATTTCCCGCCGACCATCTGCCCCTCGAAAACCACCAGAACCTCAGCAGGAAGCAATTGAATCAACAGAACGGCGGCAGGTACTGATTGCTGCACGAGAATTAGACTACACTGGCGTACCACAGGAAGCTCAAACATGGGTTAACCGCCATTTAATTTATACCCACGGTTTTGGGTTTACTGTTAGCCCAGTTAATACAGTTGGGCCGGGTGGGCTACCAGAATATTTTGTCAAAGATATTAGCGGTGATAGTAGCGCTTTGACAACTTCTAGTGAAGCCATTCGTGACAGTATTCCCATTGGGCAACCCCGAATTTATTACGGTGAAATCGCTAATACCTATGTAATGACTGGCACAAGAGTTCGAGAGTTAGATTACCCCAGTGGTAGTGACAACGTTTACAACTCTTACAATGGTCTGGGTGGTGTTGAAATCGGTTCAGCATGGCGACGGTGGTTATTTGCCATGTATTTGAAAGATTGGCAAATGGTGCTGACGCGGGACTTTTTACCAGAGACAAAGCTGCTACTGCGGCGAAATGTCAAGCAAAGAATTCGAGCGATCGCACCTTTTCTCAAATTTGACAGTGACCCTTATTTAGTAGCTGCTGCGGCTAATGAAGATTTCCCCAAAAATCCTAGTTATCTTTACTGGATTGTTGATGCCTACACAACAAGCGATCGCTATCCCTATTCAGACGCTGGTAGCGATAGTATCAACTACATTCGTAACTCGATCAAGGTAGTGATTGATGCTTATAACGGCAGTGTGAATTTTTATATTGCCGATCCCAGCGATCCAATCATTGTCACTTGGTCAAAAATATTTCCCAACACCTTCAAACCGCTCAATGCTATGCCAGTTAGTCTCCACAGTCATATCCGGTATCCTGTGGACTTCTTTAAAATTCAATCTGAGCGGTTGATGACTTACCACATGACCGATCCCCAAGTATTTTACAACAGGGAAGACCAGTGGCAGATTCCTAACGAAATCTATGGCAGTGAAACTCGTCCGGTAGAGCCATATTATTTGATTACCAGTCTACCCACCGTACCTTTTGAGGAATTTATTCTGCTTCTACCCTATACTCCCAGACAGCGAACTAATTTAATCGCTTGGTTAGCGGCGCGATCGGATGGCGAAAACTACGGTAAATTATTTTTATATACTTTTCCCAAAGAAAGACTGGTCTACGGGACAGAGCAAATCGAGGCGCGGATCAACCAAGACCCAGTAATTTCTCAGCAAATTTCCCTGTGGAATCGCCAAGGGTCGAAAGCCATTCAAGGCAATCTACTAGTAATTCCCATTGAAGAATCGCTGTTGTATGTCGAGCCAATCTATCTAGAAGCCACACAGAATAGTCTGCCAACCTTAGTGCGGGTAGTGGTGGCTTACGAAAACCGGATTGTCATGGCCCAAAGCTTAGAACAAGCATTGCAGGGAATTTTTCAACCAGAAGTTACACCAGCCCCGGCGATTATCCGTCCCTTTGAAGAAGCAGCCCCGCCTGGTTAAGGGATTCTAAAACACATAGCAGCCGATAGTAAGACATCGCCATTAACAAAATTTATTGCAACAGACATAGTTTAATGGTTCAACATAATGTAATAGGCACTAAAAGTTAATGGACATGCTACAAAATAACCAACTAGAGATCCGCCACATTAGTCCTGAAGTGAGGCAGTTGATTAAAATGTATGCCGATGTTAATAACTGTACGCAGTCTGAGATGTTGGAACGCATGATTTTGGAGTGGAATGCCCAACAAAGTGAGAGCGAAAGACCGCCAGGAGATGAAGATGAATAATTATTTTGCTACAACCCCTAATCCAGTTCTAGCGAGAGGTTTTCATTAATTTGGATCTCTAGTTCAAGAAAAATTTTCCAGAGATTGGGTCTTTTTTGAGGGATTGAATAAAATCCCTCAAAGTCATCATGCTACCCGTTAAGGTGAATTTAGGAGTACCATTTTGAGCAACAATTCTCACTTCACCGTCTTGGATCTGAATTTTATTTTTAATGCTATCCCATAGAGTATCGAAGCTTTCATCATCTTTGCAACCATTGGCTTCCAGGAATCTTTGACGTACTTCTGTTTTTAGTGCTAGTGCTTCTGCTGCTTGAGTTCGCGCCTCAAAATGCTTAACTACATCTTCATAAGAACTCTCTCTCAGAGTCTTGTTTTCAGCCTGAACTTGCTCTAACTGAGTTTTTATAGCTTGCAGTTGGGATGCTAAAGCGGTTGATTTCTGGTATTCAAGTTTTAAGGCTTGCTTTGCATTGGCTAACAAGACTTTATAATCTAGCTGATCTTGATTTTTTTCGGATTGCATTTTTATCTCTTGATCAACAGATTTAAGGCGATAAACTCTCGTCAGTTATCTGACAAGAACTGGCGAGAGTTTAGTAAATATTATGTGGGTTATCTAAGTATTAGTTATTTCACCAATAATGGTGTTTCAGAGGTAGGATTTTCCTGGATACTACTTAAACAAGAACTAATATGCAAACGGATAGCTCGCTCATAAACACTAGTCTGCTGAGTGCGTACCCCTACAGCCTGATATATTAAGTTCACTTCTGGAAATTCAGACCAATACATCAAAAAAATGTCTTTAGCTGGGGTAATAATTTCATAATTATTCTCTTGTCTTTTCTTTCTGAGTTTACAATTATTTAGTTGGAGTTTTTGTCTGAATAGTTTTTCAAATTCTGGAATTAAATCTGAAGTAGTTTTCATGTGTTATCCACGTTAAAACGTGCTAATTATGCAAAGACTATCTGGTGATATTACTAAGTATGACACTTCAGATACCTCTTACAATATAGTGTATCAGTTATCGAGTGTTTGAGAATTTGAGGTTACTTGTCCGTTCTGAGGAGCGAGGACTGGGGATTGGGGACTAGGGATTGGGAAAATAGTTAGCAGAGACACCCTGATAATTACACTGCTAAATATAAATAATCTTCCGGGTCGCAGCCCTGGAGGGCATTGAATACCTACAGACTACAGCCTGGGACTTCAAGACCCTCTGCAAAGCTGATTAATTCCAAGTGATCTGGGTTTTCCAGCAACTTTTTGGCTGCTAGCAATCCAGCAATGCTCCAAGTTTGATAAATTCTGGCTTCTTTGCCAATCAAACGAGCATTGTGTCCATCGTAGTATTCCGGGAATTTATCCTTAAATAAACGTTTTTCGGCAATGGCGATCGCTGCTTGGGCAAGTTCTGTTCGATCTGCTTTCAGTGCCGCAGCCGTAAATAACCACAGCAAAACGGGCCAGTTACCGCCGTTGTGATAAGACCAAGCCCTGTTTTTAGAATCACATCCTGTCACAATTCTCCACTCTAAACCTTCCAAAGCTGGAAAGCAGATTTTAACAGGCATATAGCCGATCAAGTCTTGCCAACGCTGGGCAAATAAATTCATAATGCTTTGAGATTCTTTTTCGCTTGCTAAGGAAGCTAAGATTGCCATCAGATTTCCCAGAGCAAAAAAGCGAAAATCTATCCGTCCCGGCCCCAGATTTCCCGCTAAATATCCTCCAGTTTCGGGCAACCATTCGGTCAACCAAGTGGGGATTGATTCTGAGTTGATGTTGAATTTATTAACAATTTCTTTACCAAATTCGTTATCTTTGTAACGATAGATTTCCCCCAATCGCTTCAGGTCTAGCCAATAATAGTTGCGGATATGATATTTCAAAGATCCCAATCGCCTGTTGACTTTGCCGAGGTAGCTATCGTCATCCCCATCTGGTAAAAGCAATTCAGTAGCAGCCCTGAGAGACGCATAGAATAACACCTGAATTTCTAGAGGATGTTCGTAGACTCCCATACGACGGTCAATCATAAACGCGCCATCGGGAACTAACATTGTTGGGAACATGGAAAACCGATGTACCAGACAAAGATCCAAAATGAGTTTGATTCCTGCTTGAAAATCTGGCTGACGCGCTAGGGATAAATCGCCCGTAGCTTTTTCATAAGCCCGTAGCAGGAGAATCCACCACATACAAGAATCAATTGGGGGAACACGAGCGATCGCCAGTTCACCAAAATCAGCGACCAAAAATTCCTCATTCCCCTTGGAATGTACTTTGAAACTTGCAGGCATTAATCCCGCTCCTGGTTCAAAGCAGTCTATCTGCTTTTCATGACTTTGTAATTTCAGTGTTTCTACTAAGAAGTTACGCACAATTTCTGCTTTGCCGTACATCAGAAACACCAAGGCAGAAGGGACAAAATCGCGGAGGAAGCACTGGTCATAATTGAGTGCATCTGACTCCGGATCGTGGGCGGCTACAGTCCCAATGGGTTTTCCCTGGTAATAAATTATCGACTCTTCCAACAATTCCCAGGCTTCTGCTTCCAGTTGACTGTTCTTTTCGATTGCGCTAGTCATGGGCGTTTAATTCCACTAATAGTATGTATCGGCTCAATTGTGGAAAGTACGCCAGCCTTACCTCAAGCTGACCAGGTTTCCCGGAAGTCAGCATACAGAGTCAATCCACCATCTACAAATAGCGTTTGTCCGGTGATGTAGGCGGCTTCATCCGAAGCTAAAAAAGCTACTGTGGCTGCCATCTCCTCTGAGGTGCCAGCACGCCCCATTGGAATGTGACTTTCCACGATCGCCTTTTTTTCGGGGTCATCTATCCAGTCTTGATTTATTGGGGTGATTGTTGCTCCGGGGGCAATGGAGTTGACACGAATACCTCGGTTGGCATATTCCAATGCTAAGGTTTTGGTCAGGTTTTCCATCCCGCCTTTGCTAATGGAATAGCTAATATACATCGGTCGAGGAATAATTTCGTGAACGCTGGAAATATTAATAATCACCCCCGAACGATTTAGAGACAGGAGGTGTTTAATAGTTTCACGGGCGCAGAGATAAGCACCCCGGAGATTAACTGCAATTACCCGGTCAAAGTCTGCTGTGGTAACTTCGTGGGATGGACTTTCTGTTTGAATGCCAGCATTGTTAACTAGAATATCTAGACTGCCAAATTCCTTTACTACGGTGTTGACCATCTCAACAATGTCTGATTCTTGGGAAACATCTCCTTGAACCAGCAGTGATTTAACACCACAATTTTCGATATTTCCGCAGGCTTTTTGCAATGCCATCTCTTGTGTGTCTACCGCAGCTTCAGGGCTTTTGCGGTAATTAATAGCGATGTTGCACCCTTCTTGAGCGAGTCTGATAGCGATCGCCTGACCGATTCCTGAAGTTGCACCTGTAATTAAAGCATTCTTCCCTTTTAACCCTATCATATTTCCTCCCTAAGCTGCCTTTGCTTGAATTTACGCTCAGTCAAATAACTTTGGATGCTAGATTTTAGATTAATCTTTCTGATATCTAAAGTTGCTACTGTCAACCCCCTTTAGAGGTAATTTAAAATTTAAAAATAGGTCTTTGATTATTTTGAATTTCTGATATTTTTTGGCGAAATTCCTGTTAAAAATAAATGTGTAAGGGCATACAGTTGTACACCCCTACAGCCGATTTACTTGTTACAAGAATTGTTGAAAATGCTATTAGTATCTAGCGCAAATTCGCTGGTACTTGTTCAGGAACTACCCAATAGTAAATAGTTTTGCCATCTACAGTTAGAGTCTGCTCTGGTTTCCAATCACCCATATCAAAAGCGTGGGAGACAATGCGAGTCCCTGGTTTGAGTTCACTCAATAGCTTGGGACGAAGTTTGGCGTTTACCTCTGGCAGTAAGTAAAGTGTAACTACTGTTGCTTCACTAAAGTCAGTGGTGAACAAGTCTTGTTGGACAAACTTGACGCGATCGGTAACTCCTGCTTTCTGGGCATTATCATTAGCTTCTTGGACGCGTTCGGGGTTAATATCTATGCCGACACCGCGCGTACCAAACTTTTGTGCCGCAGTATTGACAATTCTCCCATCACCACTACCAAGGTCGTAAAGTACATCATTCTTACCCACTTTTGCCACTTTCAACATTGCATCTACAACTGGCTGTGGTGTAGGTACATAGGGAACATCACCGGGGCGTTCTTGTGGTTGAGTTGTGGGAGTTGTCGCAGATGGTGTTTCGGTTTCGGTCTGACCCGTTAAAGTAGAAGGTTGCGTCCCGGCTTCCAAATCTTGCTGTTGCGGTGTACACCCAGCAATTCCCAAGCTCGTGATACTAACGCTTGTAGCCAGTAAAAACAGAATTTTTTTGAAGTTCATGAATTTTCTCCTTGATTCAGTAGCTTGTGGTCAGTAGTTAGGAAAACAACTGATAGTCATAGAATTTTGAATTGCTTACTGTGTGAGGTTTGGTTTACACAATCCAAAATCAAAGTTGCGCTAGAAGCGCACCAAAGGTGCGACGCAAATTCGTATTAAGTCCTACGTTGACGGTAGTTATTCCAGAACAACACGGGGATACCTGCTGCGACAACTAAAACACCAGCAATTGCTCCCACACCTGTATAGGCCAAGCTGGAGTAGAGCAAGTAACCACAGACGGCGCAAAAGAGTAATGGTGTGAAAGGATAAAATGGCACACGGAATGGGCGCACTATGTGGGGTTCGCGGATTCGCAATACCATCAGTGATATGCCGGAAAGCAAGAAGAAGAACCAAAATATGGGGGCGGTGTAATCCACCATTGTTTCAAAGCCTTTGCGGGTAAGCGTGCCTAAAAAAACCAGTGCTAAGGCGATCGCTGCTTGCAAAAATAAGGCATAGGTAGGACTGCTAGGACGTTGTTGCCAGCGTCCCATAAAACCAAATAGGGCAAAATCCTGTCCCAGTGCGTAGTTAGTACGCGCTCCAGTAAAGATTGTAGCGTTGGTTGCTCCCAAAGTAGCGATCGCAATCAATACACTAATGAACAAGGCTCCCGGTGCGCCCCAAATAGAGCGCATTAAATCTGCGGCTACTGCTTCTGACTGTGACATGTTTGCTAATCCCAGTCCTCGCAGGTAAGCCAGATTGATTAGCAAGTAAATGGCGGTGATAATGCCAATACTCCACATTAGCGATCGCAGAATATTACGTCGTCCATTTTGAATTTCTGCGGAGATGTAAGCCGCTTCATTCCAGCCGCCGTAAGATAGCAACACAAACACCATCGCCAGTCCCCAGGTTCCTGATGATGCAGGTTCCACAGGGGGGGCAGAATTAGGAATGGCCGTAAGCCCAAGAATTACTACCAGCAACAAACCTAGAACTTTGGCAGCACTTAGCAAGTTTTGCGTCCACTTACCCTGCTGTAAACCGACAATGTTCAAAGCAGTTAAAAGTGCGATCGCTATAGCTGCATAAATAGAAGACGAAAACGTTCCTAGCCGCCATATCTGAGAAACATAATCACCAAAAACAAATGCCAAAAGAGCAATGGAACCAGTTTGAATCACTGTCATCCGCGCCCAGGCAAATAAAAAGGCGACTCCCCGCCCGAATGCACGTTTCAAATAGTAGTAGACACCGCCGACGTCGGGATAGACAGTCGCCAACTCTGCATAGCAC
This sequence comes from Nostoc sp. CALU 1950, assembly GCF_051172895.1. Taxonomy (NCBI): domain Bacteria; kingdom Bacillati; phylum Cyanobacteriota; class Cyanophyceae; order Nostocales; family Nostocaceae; genus Nostoc; species Nostoc sp. CALU 1950. The sequence continues at coordinate 76,294 of NZ_JBDNJQ010000006.1, forward strand.
AAGGCTCCTACCAGAGACACGACACCACCCATTAGCCAAAGAAACATTACAGCAAGATCACTGCCTGCTTGACTTGCCACTAGAGCCGGAGTTTGAAAAATCCCTGCCCCGATAACAATACCCACAATCAGAGCTACTGCGTCTGATAATGTTAGGGATGGCTTAGGTACTCCTACTTCAGTTGATGTTGTCTGCTCAAGCAAATTGTAGTCTTTAGGTCTACTCACATTACTCCGTTATTTAGTGTTGAGTTGGGACTCTTGGCTTGGTTTTATAGTCTTTATTCAACAAAGGAATTATCTTATGTACTCCAAATTTGGGAACTCACCATTCACCAAGACCTTTGAGGTTGTGAACTACTAGCCCAAAAGCTAGCCTTCGGGTAGGTCAAATTTTAATCACTGTTTTACTCATACCCACTATGGTAAAAAATAAATGTGACGGGAAAGTGACAGTCACCTATGAGATGTCCTCAAATTATTTGGTAACATTCAGATTAATTTCCCTGTGTAGCTTGCCGCCGTAGGCATCGCTCCAAATTCTTTTGCTAGACAACATCGTGATGACAATAGCATAGAAAATCTGACTCGCTAACACTTCTTCCACGAGTGAGATTTTTAGTAATCTAGAGAATGATTGACTAATAACAGGTAAACGTGCTTTCTTTGGTCATAAAGCTCGTAATTCCCATACCATACAGGTTTCATTGATTTAGAATGGGTGGTTTATTTACATCCTGCTGTACTATAAACAGCGATCGCTCAAGATTTCAGATTAAGTAGGGATTCACATCTATGCGCTTCTACTTAATAAATAGTATATAGACTTTTTATCCCTCATTCTTTAGTATCGGCTACTGGGAAAAAGTAAAATATCTATTAATTCACCTACTACCAAACCCAAGACAGCTAGGACTGTTATAATCCAAAATGAATCTAGTTTGTTTAAGCCAGAAAAGCGCATTTCCAAATCAGCTAAAAGCGTAGTGGCTAAGGGAATGATAAAGAGCCTTAATAATATCGACCAAGTTGCTACTAAAGCAATTGATATACTTAAAAATAAGATGACAACTAAAATTTTAGAGCCAAATTCAATTAAACGTTCTAACCAATAAATACTTTTTCGCACTACAGCTATAACCATAGCAGCGACAAAAGCCCCCACCAACCAAATAATATGATGAGCAGCAAGATACCATCCCAAGAGAGTATAAGCCAATAAGAGTAATACTAAAGGCATCAAAGGAATCCTGTTAAAAAATTCCACATTCATACTGCCAATACTTGTAAAAATACCAAGTTATTCTCTTAATTTTAGTCAAAAGTTGTTACTAATCAAACTTGTAAATATACCAGCTTTGCTCAGGATACTTATCTATCTACAGAGCAAATTTAAGGACGTATTTTTTCATCGTGACAATATATAGCTCTACTGAATCATTTGTACAAAACAATAGAAATCGAGAATCTGAGCCTTAGACGCTTATCAGGTCTGTAGCAACAACAGCATATTAAATCGCAAATTTTAGATTTGTAATCTAATTTAACTTTGTTCGATACGATTGCTTTGCAGCATAACCAGGAACTTGGGTTAGCGATCGCAGTAGATTGCTTATACGTATTGAAATTATAAGTAAGTTATATTTAAGACCTACATTTATTAGTTTAAGAACAATAGTATTGGAGAATCTAAGACTAGTGAGGTCTAAATAGATTGCTTTGGCTCTCACCTATTTGCCATGAAATTTAATGAAGAGGTGGTTCCAATTCACTGTGTACAACTTTGACAACTGTCCACAATACTGTTGCATGTCTCAAGCTCATGGTAATATTATTTTACCGTCAGGAGATATTATTTTATACATTAAGTTGCAACCATGCGGAAACAGTTAGTTAGGTGTGCTACCTCCAAAAAAGAAAAAACTATTCAATCCACCGAGGAAATCAACAAAAGCCCCAACGTGCAAAGCACAGAGCTTTTGAGAATCTGCTTATATAAGGTAATAAATACCTAAAAAAGCCTTGTTTTAGTAATCCTAACAGCTAGTTAAGAAGGCATAAAACCCTCTTCCAATGGCAAAAAATTAGACAAGAGTAAATAGAAAAGTTTTGACATAGAGTCAATTGTTTTTTGTATATGTAAAAATATCAAAAAGCCCAATTTGTCTTGCAAATAAGACATTATTATTGTGTATTTTATTTAGATTTAGTTACCTATATATAAAAGTCCTATTTGATTGGTGAAAACTTCAGCTATCCTCAACCAAATGAGGCAAGCTCTTAAATTTAGCAAATGATTTAGGACTGCTAGATCAATCTTGATTTAGTAAACACTCGATTATTGACAACGCAAATCAGAGTAACAGGAAAAACATGAATATCATTGTTCGTTTGTTTGGAGCGATCGCTCTCCAAATATCTGTGTTGGCTGCGATGTCTAGCATGGCAATGTCTGATGACAAGCCCTTCCGCGTCAATACCCAGCAAACTCCTGCTGTTTCTCAACGGAAAACAACACAGAGGATTTGCTCTTTAGATCCCATTGAGGATTTATTACCTCCACCACAAACTAAAGCAAGTAATTCTTTGCTTTCTTATCTTGCTGAACAGGGTTTTACACAGAATCAAGAGGGTTCCTGGGTCTGTTATGCGAATGATCCTAAAAAAGAAGGGCGTTACTTTACTCTGTTTAAGGTTAAACAAGTTAATGGCAGGCTTATAGCCAGTTCTTTCCTAGATGAGGGCAGCCTGATTCAGGGGCAGGAAAATCGTAGTTTGGACTTCTTTATGATGCTGGTTGAGCGTCATATGAATCCTAATCAAGAAAACCGTCAAGGTATACGTAGATATTTAGAAGCCTTTGTTTCCTTAGTCAAGCAAGGGAAAATCAAACCCACGCGTCGCGGCTTTCTTTTTGACCAACCAAACCGGGCATTGGTCTTATATCACCCACTCTCATCAGGAAATCTCAAAGGTACGGGAATCACAATCAACATTCATTTACCTAAGAGTTGAATTGGGGAGTAGGGAGGATGAGGGAGATGGGGGAGCAGGGGACAAGGTTAAAGGGAAAAGGATAAAGAAACAAAGCCCTTCCCCTTTACCCTTCTCCCTTCCCCTTTACCCTTCTCATAATCCCCCATGCCCAATTCCCAATTAAATTGCTGTCGTTTAGTGGAGGTGCATCTTGCCTAAATCAATTGTTCAAAGAATTGCGATATCGAAGGCGGTTCGCTTTGCAGCGATCGCATTTTCATCTGTTGCAGTAGTACTCACTACATGTCAGTCTGCTTTTGCACAGTTAAATGTTGGACGCTATGGCATCCAACAAGGACTGGAGTCTGAGTATCTCCAGTACCAAATTAAGAACCAGAATTTGAGCCGGATGCGAGTCATTCCTGCATGTGATGTGGGATTTGGTCTGACCTGCAATAAGACTGGATCAGTACTCCAACAATTAGTGGAGTTCAACAATGGGACTAGTTATCAAAACCTTCTCATCCGAGCAGCCGGTGGGGAGAAAAACTTCCAGAATTTCGCTAGCTTCTACGGCAATAATCCCAATCTCTCTGCCGTGCCTTACGCCTCATTTTGGAGAAATGCATCCCCCACAATCATGGATGGATCTCAATACCTTCTAGGACAACCTTTTGGTCGCAATCCAGTAGAAGGACTCGGACTTGTAACCAAGCAGTTTTACTGGGCACCATACTCAGGAGTCAATGACTCTGTTAGCCCCCGCAATGGATTACTAGACCTGAAATTGTCATACGGACGACTGCTGTTTGAAGAGGCCTCAAAAATTTCTAACATTCAAGAGCAGATTCAGTCTCTAGGTCTGTCGCCAGAGATGACAAATTTCTATTTAAATAAAATCTCTACAGGCTTGAATGCATTGAATTCTGGAGATCAGAACCAACTCCAACAAAAGATTTTTGAAGTACTATCCTTTCCATACTCCGAAGATGGTGGGGAACTCGGACGGCCCAATAATGCGATTCCACAGGAATTTAATCAGCTCTTAGGAGAAGATATCGCAGGAGATACTTTGCTAAGTGACAATCCACTAGCCTTGGATGGAGAAACAATAGCTTTTGATGCTTTCCCTGCCTCTGCGGGAGATGTCTTGGTACCAGACAGTTCTGATTCCTTTCCACTCTGGCCAATAATCGGAGGTGTGGGTCTTGCTTTAGTTCTGTTTCTACTACTGGGTGGTGATCGTTCTTCAGCTCAACCATCTGTTTCTCCATCTCAACCACCTGCACCTGTTTCTCCAGGAAATGTACCTTTGTCTCTCACCAACAAAGGTGAATGCGATCTGACTCCCAGTGGTAATGGTTCTGATCACACACAGATCATTGAGGTTCCGTGTAATGTTACTCCTCAAACTCCTACGGAAGTGAAGAGGGTAGTGGAGCCATCAATGATCAAAGCGCTTGTGTTGCTAATTGTTCTACTATGTATAGTCCGTCACAAACAGAGGGCTTTGAAAATTCGTAATTATGTTACATAAGCCCTTGATTACCTACGGTGTACACACAAGTCCTAACAACCTAGCTTAAAAAGACTTTCCTCGTTCCCAGTCCGAGACTGGGAATGCATTCATTGAGTCTCTGACTCAATGCCTGACTAGAGGTAAGCAGCCTCTAGTCAGACATTCCCATGCTCTGCATGGGAACAAGATAAACGAGAGAACAAAGGGAAATCGAGCTTTTTTAGACTTGTGTGTACACCGTAGCCCGTGATTACAGAAACTCCTAGTTGAGCCGTAGGCAACTAGGAGTAGTTCACACATCCGAAATCACCCTTCACATAGCGGTTCAGTTCACAGAGCGTTCCGTAGAGGAGGAAAGGTATCGCCTGTTAATCTGCGGCCAATTCACCACATTCCACCAATTATTCAAATACTCAGCCCGACGGTTGCGATATTTTAGGTAATAAGCATGTTCCCACAGATCATTACCCATAATCGGATATGAATCCTCCATAATTGGGTTATCCTGATTTGCTGTGGTGACAATCTGGAGTTGATTTTGGGGATTACGTACTAGCCAAACCCAACCACTACCGAAACGAGCTGCACCCGCTGCATTAAACTGTTTTTTAAAGGCATCAAAGCTGCCAAAAGTTTTGTTAATTTCTTGAGCGATCGCTCCTGATGGTTGTCCACCACCTTCGGGACTCATTAGTTGCCAAAAAATTGTGTGGTTGAGGTGACCACCACCGTTATTGCGTACCTTTGTCCGAATATCTTCAGGTACGCTGTTCAAATCCACCAGTAAAGCTTCAACACTTCTTTTTTGCAAATCTGGATACTGCTTCAATGCATCATTTAAGTTCTTTACGTAGCTAGCATGGTGTGCATCATGATGCAATTTCATCGTCTCAGCATCAATAGCTTTTCCTAATGCCCCATAAGCATAAGGCAATGGTGGTAGCTGTGCAGGAGAAGCACTTAGTGCCCTATTAGGATAAGCTACAGGGGGAAATGACCTAGCAGGCGTTGGTATTGGTGTAGAAGATTGTGCCTCAGCTATTGGTACTGGTTCATGAGAAATCAGCAGAATTGCCAGCAAAATTGTTGTGAAGAAAAAAACTATTGTTTTTCGCCAAAACTTTATCATAAATTGTAGCCTCAAAATCAATATTATTGGCTTGTAATCAGATCATGGAATGTTGTTTTGCAGCCAAATAAAGCCAAATATTATATATATTACCTTAGTTATCAGGTAATTCGAGGCAAAATACTCAAGAGAATAGAATTTCACGGCCAACTCAGTGGAGGCATTTAAAAGACTCCAAAAGCACCATCTTAAGCGAAAATGCTCTACTACATAAGCTGTCAATGCAAAAATAATTGTATTTAAAATAAACAAGAATAAGCCCAGATTCAGGATAATCAAGCGAAATATAAAAAACTGAGTATTGAGAGCAGAATTGCATTTGAAATTCCGTAAACAACACCATATATCGCTTTAATAAAAGTATCAATTTTAATAAATAAAGGTAGCTTAAAAATAATTAAAAAGCTGATAGTGATAACTAATCAAGTGGATATAATACCAAACATCATAATTCCTTATTTTATTGATTTGAGTCGATAATTTTAACTATGGATTCAGTTGTAGTGATCAAGATGACATAGTTTTAATGTCTATAAAAGTTTGATAAATTATTTCTACATATTATAACATATAAATAAACATCTATGTCTCTCTTACTTAATTTATTCCCTTGGATATATAAGGACAAATAACAAGCAAAACTCTTGACAGATATAGCTAAAAATTTATTTTGCTAAACCTATAATTAAGAACTTGTAAGCATTAGAATCTGACCTACTGACAACTTGACAACTGTGTAGTGATTTTTAGTTAATTAAAATACACATGAATAAACCAAATCCATAAATACCCTTATTTCCTGGTTGGCTTTGAGCGCTACACCTCTAATATGGACGTTTTTCAACTTTTTTACGATTAACCTAAGATTCAGTACTTGTTTATAAGCATTTTCTGAATTTATTTGCTTACTAAACGTCTATATATTTCAAATTCAAGAGTGTTATCAAACCTAATTACGATAAAACAGGAATAGAACATGTCTTTTCACAAATTACTAGTTAATTACCCGGCGATCAAAAATCAAGGCAATAAAGACATATAACAAAAGGTAAATAATATGCATCCTAATCAAATCAGGCAAAAAACTGTAGTAGTCAATAGTAATTTAGAGCAAGGAATCCGGAGTGAAGTCAAAATTGATCAAGCACAAATGCATGAAATAACTATCCGTGATCTAGCGATATCTTTATCTCCTGTTGGCTTTATAATTGGTTGGATAGGTTTTTTTCTAATATTGCAAAAAATCCGAGCATTTTTAGATGAAAAGATGGTTTTATCCATCAACAGTGCACACAGACTTCCTTGTAAAAACTGCCGCTTTTATTCCAATAATCATTATCTAAAATGTGCAGTAAACCCTTCTATTGTTCTCACTGAAGAAGCGATGAATTGTTCTGAGTACTCATCCAGTAAGAAAAATTTTTCTTCTAAAAAGCCCTTTAGCTAAGAATAATAATTATCAATCTTAGGGCATAAGATTTTCACATTTTGATTTGCGGCTAAATATCAAAGCTGGTGCTAATTTTTTCCATTTATTTATCCCATCTGGTTGCCTAAGTCTCGCTGTCGCCGTAACCAATGTGCGACATCGTTAGCGGTAATAATGCCTTTGAGTGAACCATTCTGAGTCACCAGTACCCGACGAACTCCCGATTCTTGCATTTTTTCCAATACCTGCGACATCTGCTCTTCCGGACGAGCAGTAACTCCTGTGTCTGTGGGAATCATGGCATCTCTAACAGTACGATAAATCCATTCTTCGCGCGGGATATCCTTGACCTGATTTAAGGTAATAATCCCTATAGGATGACTATCTTCCGTTACTGGGAAAGACTGGTAGCGACGACTGAGGAAATATTTATCCACTAAATCTTGCAGCGTCAGGTCAGCATTTACCGTTTCTGGATGGGGAGTCATGATTTCCTGTGCCTTTACTCCTTCCAGGCTTGTGCGGATCAAAAGCTCCTCGTAACCAGCTTCTGCGGCATTATATAAGAACCAACCAATCAGGATCAACCAGAGTCCACTCAACAAGGCTGAACCGAACAACTCCCAGAAACCAAGGGCAATAAGCAAATAAGCTAACCATTTACCGCTCGTCGAGGCAATTTTGGTAGCCTTTTTCTGATTGCCAGTATACTTCCAGATTAGCGAACGAAAAACACGACCGCCATCTAGAGGAAACCCAGGCAGCATATTGAATATGGCTAAAATGAGGTTAATTGTTCCGAGGTAAGATGCGACACCCGTAACTACAACACTCCATCCAGCATTTGTGCCGATATACGCAATTAAACCGAAGAAAGCAGCCAGTACTAAACTGGTAAAGGGCCCAATGATCGCAATCTGAAACTCATCATCAGGATGTTCGGCATCCATACGAGTGCGCGACACCCCACCAAAGATAAACAGGGTGATGCCTTCGACTGGAATTCCTTTTGTCCTAGCCACTAAGGAATGAGAAAGCTCATGAGCTAGCAGCGAGGCAAAGAAGAAAAATGTTGCTACTAGGCCCATACCGAAATAAGTTGCATTGGAAAGTCCTGGATAGTTGGCTGGAAATAGACCTGCACTTAATGTCCACAGGATTAGGAAGACAATTAACAGCCAGGACAAGTCTATTCGGATTTCAAACCCGAAAATAGAACCTAAGCGAAAACCCTGCATATATTCCTCTTTTTCTAAAGCAGTTTTTGTCTAGAAATACTGTTGCTGAAAAAAATTAGAGTGAAAATATAGGACTAGTATTTGATTTTTGAAATTACTTGTAGAGATAAAGAACTCTTAACAAGAAAGAAGGAAATTAGAGGTGTACAGATTTTTTTTCAGAAATCAAACCGGATTCCTATAGGTGAGCGATACTAAATCACCAAAAGCATAGAAAATCACAATCATTGCTTCCTCTAGCAAACGATAGATATTGCCAAATATCAATAGTGGTCTGTTACATTAATTTTGTGAGGTTTGTAGTTAGCGATCAATCGCTTAATTTTCAGTGTCGAAGTCTTTTATCTGCCTGTGCCCTAATTAAGTTGAATTAATAGCCAAGTGAGATAAGTACCGAAAGGGCCCCAGAGAGCATAAGGTAGGAACAGCCACGAGGCTTTTTGGGAAATTGGCTTAACCAAAAATGCCAAAATATAGACGAGAAGTGTTGCCAAGCCACCGACAATCATTCCACCTGTTAGGCTGCGAAGTTCTACCACAATGGGACTGTAAACGGAGGTCAAAAGAGCGATCGCTGCGTACAAACCCATCAACAGCCAAGGACGAGAATGTTTTGAGCTTCTCTCCCAGACGATAATTGCTGAAATTGTCAGACAGATCCAAATGAATGTCCAGATAAATGGGATGAGGAATTCAAAGGTTAACCAGTCGGGACGCTGCAAGTTCTGAAACCAAGGGTCACGCAATGATGTGAGCAGGCTACCGCCGAAAAATAGTGCTGCCGAAACTGCTGTGATAATCCATCTAGCTTTCACAAAGGTTTCCTGCCATAGTTAGGATTACACTTATAGTCTAGTTCAGGGCTGCGTTAGCGTTCGCAAAGCGTCTTGATTGCTGAATTCTGTATTCTTCTTCAATCAGCTTAATTTTTTAGTTTTAATCTGTCTGTAGATAGATGCAATGTTATGGGCATCATCAATTCCACGATGATGTTTGCCTTTCAATTCTATTCCTAGCTTATTGAGAGCCTCTGCCATGCCAAATTTTTTGGATACGCCAAGATATTCTGAAAATTCCTCTTTGATATTTATGTGCTCTGAAGTAAAAGGATAAGGGAAATTATGAAACGCGCAATCTTGAATAAATTGCTTTTTGTCGTAACTGCCCCAAGAACAAAAAATATAATTGGGAAATAAATCAATCCATTCTTTGAAGCGAGAAATTACCTCTAAAAATTTGGGTGCTTCGTCAACATCTTGCTGCCGAATGCTAGTCAATTCAGTGCAAAAACTTGTCAGTTGTGGATGTCTCACAGGTTGGATGAATTGCTGAAACTCTGAATCAATTACCCAGGTTGTTCGATTGAGCATCACTGCACCGATTTCGATGATTTCCATTTCGTGACGAGGAATAGTCTTACTGTTACAGCACGTAGCCTCCAAATCGACTATTAGATAGTAGTGGGATATTTGAGATTTCATATTAGGTAATAAATAATCTTATTTAATAAGAGTAGTTGTTTATACGTATTTTTTAAGGCTTACAAAATACTTTTGTAAGTCATTGTAGTCAATATAATACAAAGATGCGGTATTTACAACCTTTTTCATGTATTTGAACTACAACCTGCCTGTTTAGATTGATGAAAAAGGTTTAACCCAACGCAGTTGAATAGCAACATCAAGAGCGATCGCAGCTATTCCAAACCACAATACACTTTCAAAAGCCAAGACCACAAAAGGCCAAATTGTGCTATGAGAATTCCACCCAAGTTCTATTTGAGTTAATCCTCGCACCAAGCCAAAGGCTAGCACACCACCAGCTTTGAGTTGAGGGTTTTTATCTGAGCGGATGATGTAGCGGTAGGTGACACCAAATAGCAAACCAGCAAAAGTTGCGATCGCACCACTCACCCACCAATGCCAATTAACATTACTTTGCAGACTTGCGAGTGTTGGAAAATACTTTGCCAGTACTAAAGTATTCAACAAACTAGCGATCGCAAAAGCGAAACACACAGATAAACCCCCAATTATTCCAGCTTTCAGGGATTCTAGGCGTTCTGCCATCAGTTGAACATCTGAAGTTTCGTTCACTTTGCGTCCTTGAGTAAAATTTAAGAGTGCAGCGATCGCACCAACACTGCGGAAGGATTAACCGCCCTTTCCCAGTATGATAAATATTAGAAACCTTTTGTAATTATTTGAAAAGTGGGACTATGGAGATTTTGACACTAGGTTGGGTATCACTGTTAGTTGTGTTTACTTGGTCAATTGCAATGGTAGTGTGGGGACGTAACGGACTGTAGAGGCATTGTGGAAAGTCCATTTTTGAGTATTTTAGCTTTATTTGCTGTAGTGCTACTCGTAGTAGTCACTGGTGGTATTGGTTATTTGACCCTGGCAGATTGGCGCGATCGCCGTCGTCGAGATGAAGAGAAACGCACCACCCGCAGCGCCACTCCTAAGCGGCGATAGTTTTCTCGTGGTTGAAAAATCTTTGTGTAGGGACGCGATAATTATCGTGTCCCTACATTGTTTTTTCTGGCATTTAAAGGAAATAATTGTTACCTTTGCGATCGCAACGGGAATCATGAAATAGAAGACTTTCAATATTTAAAGTCCCACTGGGAATGGAAAACTCCTCTACCACTCAACCCATAGAACCAAATTCAGAACAGCAAGAGTCTCATTCAGATGTGACAACAGCCTCCCTGTGTCAAAATGAGCAACAAAAAGCCTTGTCTGGAGTTATTGCCCACATTCGTGAGTCTCTAGATATAGAAACTATCTTCAAAATTACAGTCACTGAAGTCCGCCAACTTTTAAAAAGCGATCGGGTTGGCGTGTTTCGCTTTGATCCTGATTTGGTATGGGAAGGGGAATTTATCTATGAAGATGTGGGAACCGAATGGGATTCGGCACTAGCAGCCAAACTGCGTGACCACTGCTTTAGTGAGAAATTCGCAGAACTATATCAGCAAGGTCGGATTAGAGCAATAGCTGATATTTATCAAGTTAATGCTAGTGATTGCTACATCCAGATTCTAGAAAGATTTCAGGTACGTGCCAATATAACTGCCCCTTTGATGAAAGGTAAAGATTTATGGGGATTGCTGTGTATTCATCAGTGTAGTAGTCCTCGGCAATGGGAAGCATCAGAAATTGAGTTTGTGCAACTCATTGCTGAACATCTAGGAGTTGCTTTGCAGCAAGCAGATTACTTAGAACAAGTAAAACTACAATCAGCACAACTAGCACAAGCAAAAGCTAGAGAAAAAGCAGCCCAATGGCAAAAAACCATAGCCATAACCATTGAGAAAATTCGTCAATTCCTAGACTTGGAAAGCATTTTCCACACAAGCACCGCAGAACTTAGGCAACTGCTAAATGCTGACCGTGTGGCTATTTATCGCTTCAATCCCGATTGGAGTGGTGAATTCGTGTTTGAATCAGTGGCAGAGGGTTGGATCTCCTTGATCCATGAACAATTGCAGCGACCGGAATTGAGTGAAAATGTCAGTGAATGCAGCGCCAAAGATTTAGCTAACCCCCCAGTCGCTGATACCTACTTACAAGATACAAAGGGTGGTAACTTTAGTCGGTGTGAAGTGTATCGTGTTTGTAATGATATTTACAATTCCGGCTTTAGTGACTGCTACATTAAAATATTAGAAATTTATCAAGCAAGAGCTTATGTGATCATTGCCATTTACCACGGTCAGAAGCTCTGGGGCTTGCTAGCAGTATACCAGAACGCCAGAACCCGTGATTGGCAAAAAGATGAGGTTTACTTGCTTACTCAAGTGGGTACACAACTAGGTGTGGCTTTGCAACAAGCGGAATTTATCCAACAAATGCAAATCCAAGCAGCAGAGATCAGTAAAGCTGCTGAAAGGCAAAGGGCATTGGCGAACACCGTAGAAAAAATTCGTCAGTCCTTGGAAATTGAAGCCATCTTTAAAACCACAACTCAAGAAGTCCGTCGGCTATTAGAAGTGGAACGAGTCGCAATTTACCGCTTCTATCCAGATTGGAGTGGTGAATTTGTCGCCGATTCCATTGTTGATGGCTGGACACCAATGATTAAGGCGCAGCCTGTCACAGAAAGCATTCTTGTGCAAAAAAAGCAAGCGGGTAAGTATGCACGGAATGAAGTTTTTGTACCAATTTCTCAGGGCGAGAAATTGTGGGGATTGCTAGTAGCTTATCAAAACTCTCAACCCCGTTATTGGCAAGATGAGGAAATAAACTTATTGGCACAAGTTGGCGTTCAATTAGGCGTAGCATTACAGCAAGCTGAGTCATTGAAACAGGTGCAGGTGCAAGCCCAAAAACTGGCTAAAGCCGCCGAACGAGAACGCAAAGCAGCCGAAAGGGAGAAGGCCTTAGCCGCAACTGTGGAAAAAATTCGCCAGTCTCTTGATATTGACACCATTTTTGCTACCAGTACAGAAGAAGTGCGGCGGCTATTAGAAGTTGATCGAGTGACAATCTATCGATTCCGGGCTGATTGGAGTGGCGAATTCGTAGCTGAATCTTTAGTTCAAGGTTGGACACCAGTAAAGACAATTGTACCTGCGATGTCTACGACGGGCTACGCCTACGTAGATGATTACTTGCAAAAAAACCAAGTAGGAGACTTTGCTAATGGTAAAACTCTTGTCATTAAGGATATTTACAGCACCGATGATTCTATTCCTTATATTGCCTTGATTGAGCTAATGGAGGCTAGGGCATATATGATTGTGCCGATTTTTCAAGGTGAGAAACTCTGGGGATTATTAGCAGCTTATCAAAATATCAAACCCCGTGATTGGCAAGAAGATGAGGTAGATTTGCTGATGCAGATTGGTACTCAGTTAGGGGTAGGGCTTCAGCAAGCGGAATTACTCGAACAAACTCAACGTCAGAAAGAAGAACTCACCAACACTCTTAAAGAATTACAGCACACTCAGAGCCAGTTAATTCAAAGTGAGAAAATGGCAGGCTTAGGGCAGTTAGTTGCTGGTGTAGCCCATGAAATTAACAACCCGATTAGTTTTATTTATGGCAACATCACTTACGTTACTGAACATGCCGAAAATTTATTGAAATTACTCCGCCTCTATCAGAAACAGTATCCTAAGACAACAGGAGAAGTGCAAAAGCAAGTAGCAGCACTCGATTTAGATTTCATTAGTGATGACTTGCCCAAAATTCTCACTTCAATGAAAATGGGAGCAGATCGGATTTCTCAATTAGTCTTGTCGTTGCGAAGTTTTTCTCGACTTGATGAAACAGGAATGAAGCCTGTAGATATTCATGAAGGCATCGACAGTACTTTGCTAATTTTACAACATCGGCTGCAACCAGAGACTAATGCTTTTGCTATTGAGGTAATTAAAGAATATGGGGAATTGCCTTCAGTAGTCTGCTATGCAGCCCAGATGAATCAGGTATTTATGAATATTCTCAACAATGCGATCGATGCACTGGAAAACTTAGCAACTAGTGGAAAAATAATTGACAATCCTAAAATTTGGATTCGGACAGGAGTCATAGAAGGGAATACGATTCTGATTTGGATTGCCGATAATGGTTGTGGGATTCCAGAGATGGTGCGATCGCGCATTTTTGAACCTTTCTTTACCACCAAGCAACCTGGACAAGGTACTGGTTTGGGTTTATCTATTAGCTACCAAATTATTGTTGGAAAACACGGTGGTAATATCAAGTGTGTTTCTGAACCTGGTAACGGCTGTGAGTTCTGGATAGAAATTCCGATGAAACGGACAGTTAGTTAAAAAGAGCGTAGGTATAGCCAGCCGCAAGCATCGCTTGGTGTAATACATATCTATTACTATCTATTGCTGCTGTTGCAACCAAGCACAGAGAACAGTAGAAGAATCATTTGAGTACGGAGAGATAGACACAGCATTAAATTTTCAACCTCTTACTGAAGCCCAAATGCTTCAGCAGAGTCAATCCGTTCTTGAAGCTTACTGTTCCACAGGTTTAGGAATAGCCCACGATCGCGTGCGTGGGGAGACAGTTTGGGAACCGATCAAGAACGCTCATGCAAGTTAGACTGCTTCCGTAGGTTTAGAGATCGCTACTGTTGCAATAATAGCCAGAGGGTACATAAACACAGGATGCGGAAAATTTAATTTTATAAACGAAAATTTAATTTTATTTATTTGTTAGGTAACTTTCACTATCTCAAATGTATAATCTATTATTTATTTATATTTATTAAATGTATAATCTATCATTGATTTTTATTTATATTCGCCTCTATTACTTGTTTGTCGGTTGGGATTGTGGAACTAAAAGTATCGTCTTTGAAAACATAAGACAGTATCACCTAGTAGTCATTTATTGACAGAGGTAGAAAAATTGTAATTACCTAAACTTGTGCTTCAAAAATCATGAGCCATTATATGGATAGTTAGCACGTTTACGGCACTATCCAATGTCTGAAGACTTATTAAACTCCTTTCAAGAAGCATACAGCAATCTCGAACTATTTCCGTTAATGGAACGGAACGAAATGGAAAGATTTAGAGTCGAATATGGTGATGATTTAATTGCAGACCTGAACCAATTAGTGGAAGATAGTCCTAATGGAGATGGCAAAATTGTCTTTACAGGACATCGAGGATGTGGTAAGTCTACTTTGTTAGCTGAATTTAGCCGACAAATTCAAGATAAATATTTTGTAGTTCTCTTTTCTATTGCTGACAAAATTGAAATGTCAGCAGTTAATCATATTAATATACTGTTTGCGATCGCAGTTAATTTAATGACAGAGGCAGAAGCACGCAAAGTTGATATTCCGCAATCTACTAAAGAAGCTCTTTATAAGTGGTTTGCTACCCGCACTCGCACTGAAGAATTAAATTTGCAAGCAGAAGCTAGTATCGGTTTTGACCTTTTAAAATTGATTAGCTCTAAATTAAAAGCTGATGCTAGCGTTCGAGATGAAATTAAGCAAGAATTTGAACGCAAGTTATCAGATTTAGTTGCCAGAATTAACGAAATAGCTGCTTTAATTCAAGCTGCCACTAAACAAAATGTTTTAGTAATTATTGATGATTTAGATAAACTTGACTTAGGCAGAGTTAACGAAATTTATCGAGATAATATTAAAGCTCTTTGCCAACCTAACTTTCAAATTATTTACACCATCCCGATCGCAGTCCTTAGAGAAACATTTATTAGCACAATAATTGCCACTGAAACCAACGATCAAGTTGTGGCAATGCCTGTGTTAAAAATATTTGATAAAGGTAAAAACCGCTTTCCAAATGCCCAACCTCGCCCAGAAGCAACAAAGATTCTCGGTGAAGTTTTACAAAAGCGAATTTCCAGTGAATTAATTGCGGCTGAAACTGCTGAAAAAATTGTGATTTACAGTGGTGGCGTATTGCGAGAGTTAATTCGGATTTCTAAGGAATGTTGCCGTATATGTTTGCGAACGATCCGGCGAAATCCTTCAGCCAAAGTTATTATTGATGATAAAATTCTCCTTCAAGCAATCAATAAAATCCGTAATGATTTTTCCATACGCTTAGGAAAGGTTGATATAGATATTTTACAGAGCGTTTATGAACAATTTATGCCCAATGATCCCAAACAAGCAGAGTTTTTGGATTTGCTGCATGGGCTGTATGTTCTAGAATATCGCACCGATGAAACTTGGTATGATGTTCATCCAATTATTATCGAAAGCTTGAGAAGACAGGGAGCCATTAATGTTAAATGAAGATTTATTAGATGATGAAGGAGAAAATCAGGATGCGTATGATGATTTAATTGTTTCTATTGAAGCTCAAAAGCGGGGCTTAAATTTACTAATTGCGGTTTGTGATGATGCTAGCTTTCGTGATCAGATTATTGCTCAATATGAAGCTGAACTACAACCCGCCTTCCGTGCATATCGAGTAACTTTAGCACGTCAAGAACCTAGTCTCAAAGCTGCTCTTAACCAACTGGTACAACAAGAAGAATATCTCCGTCAGCATAAGCCGGCGGTGATTACTGTGACGGGTGCTGAACAACTTTATTTTCTCAGATTGGGAAATGAACAATCGGAACAGGAGAAATTTTTTGGCTACTTACAGTGGACAAGGGAAGGATTGCGCGAATTTCCTTTTGCGATCGTGCTTTGGGTAACTAACCAAATTTTAGTCAGCCTGATTAAAAAAGCCCCTGATTTTTGGAGTTGGCGCAATGGTGTATTCCGGTTTGAATCTAAAAAGACGAATGCTATTCCTGGTAAAGAACTAGAAAATATCCGCTTTGTTTTTAGAGACACAGAATTAGCCAGCACAGATACTAATGAAAATAACGCTTTTTTCTTACCCATCCAAGATTTACAAAGGCTAATCGAGAAAGTAGAACAGGAACAGGGAACTAAAGATCCTACCTTAGCTACCTTATATTCAAGGTTAGGTGATATTTACCGCAGCAGATTAGAGCGGGGTGAATCTCAAAATTATCAAGAAGAACAGGAATTAGCAATTAAATATTGGCGTCAGGCGAGTGAGCTACAAAATGAATTGGGTTTGCAGGTAGACTTAGCTAATAGCCTCAACAATTTAGCAGGAATATATCGTGCAACGGGACACTATAGCGAAGCCGAACCACTATATAAACAAGCTTTAGAACTGAGGAAACGCTTGCTAGGAGACAACCATCCTTCTTTTGCTACTAGCCTGAATAATTTGGCAGGACTCTACAAATCTACTGGACAATATAGTAAAGCAGAACTCTTATATCAAGAAGCTTTAGAACTGAGAAAGCTTCTGTGGGGAGAAAACCATGCCGATGTTGTGGCAAGTCTGAATAATTTGGCACTACTATATGATGAACAAGGACGTTATGACGAAGCAGAACCTTTATATCTGCAATCATTAGAACTCGAAAAACGTTTGCTGGGCGAAAATCATCCTTCTTTCGCTCTCATACTAAATAATTTAGCGCTACTTTATTATCATCAAGGACGTTACAGTGAAGCTGAACCATTGTCCCAACAAGCAATAGAACTAGATAAGCGATTTTTAGGAGAAGAGAATCCTGATGTTGCAACAGATTTGCACAATTTAGGTTTGATATACCGCGCTCAAGGACGCTACAGTGAAGCGGAATCTTTGTTTTTGCAATCATTAGAACTCAAGCAGCGTGTATTACAAAAAGCGCATCCACTTTTAGCAGATACTATCTATGCTTTGGGTTATATGTATAGAGAACAGGGACGTTACAATGAAGCGGAATCTTTATGTATAAAAGCATTAGAACTAGATAAGCTTTTGTTGGGAGAAAATCATCCTAATGTTGCGGAAAGTCTCAACAATTTGGCAGAAATTTATCGTGCAACGGAGCGTTATGGTGAAGCAGAGCCGCTTTATTTGCAAGCTTTAGATATTTGTGAACGAATTTGGGGTGTTGAGCATATTCGTTGTGTGGCTGTGCGGGAGAACTTAGAAAAACTTACGGCGGCGATGGGGAAGAGTTAAGAAGAAATCACGCAGAGATACAGAGAGAAGGATTAAGTTTTTGTAAATTTAGCGAAGCCGCTCTGCGTCTACGCTGCTTTCTTTAGAAGAGTGCGATCGCTTATACTCCAATACGGTTCAATTAAGGGCGACTGGCAAAAATTTTGGGTTTTCGAGACGCGATAAATCGCCGTCTCTACAAATGTTTTGGTCTTATCTGAACTGTATTGGCTTATACTCACTTTTATCAGCAGACTTTCGTCTACAAATCCAAAATGGCAGAAGACTCGAAAGACCAAAACGCTCCCTTGACGCTAGAAGGATTTTGGAAAATCCTAGACTCAAAGCTTGTCAGCTTAGGAACACCTGCGGCTTTGATTGGGGTTGCACTTGATTTCGCACGCAAGTCTCAATGGAAAGAAGCTGGACTTTGCTTGGTGGGAGGGTTTGCTCTGTGGATACTCATTCAGGTTGCTAATAAGCTGGCTCCACGTATAGATAAATTGCTGGACTGGATATTAAATAATGCTGAAAAAATATCTTTGGATTTGTGGGCAAAACTAACCTCCGACTTTGAAGGCAAATACTATGAACGACTAAAGTTTGATTGTCGGGAGTATGAAATTCGGGGAATCAACCGAGGAACTTTGCAACTAGAAAATCTTTTTGTTCCCCTGAAAATGGGACAGACATCTGCCGAAAAGGTTTCTCAGAATATTATTCAGTATCAACAGGCATTCGATCCACTCAAACAGCAAGAAATTGGAGACATTCTTGTACTGATGACAGGGGATATCAAGCAACGTTTGGTAATTTTGGGTGCGCCTGGTTCGGGAAAATCAACGCTTCTCAGACATATCACTTTGTTATATGCCACACGCAAACAACGCCGATTACATCGAAAAATTCCCAAGCTAATTCCTGTTTTGCTGCAACTGCGAAATGTCTACCAAGATATTATCCAAGAACCACAGCCATCTCTAGCATTAGTAATTGAGAATGCTGTTAAAAAACTGCAATCTAGCCAACCTCTAGAGCCGCGTCAAGGTTGGTTTGCCAAACGGCTTCGTCAAAATAAGTGTTTGGTTATGTTTGATGGATTAGATGAAATTGCTGATGATGTTCAACGACAACAGGTGAGCCAATGGGTGAGTCAACAAATCAATGAATACCGTAATACTCCTTTTATTTTGACTTCACGTCCAGAGGGTTATAAAAAAGCACCACTGCAAGGTAATTTCCTAGAATTAGAAGTACAGCCATTTACTCGTGAGCAACGCAATAAATTTATTCAAGACTGGTATAAGTGCCGCAAAAAAGAGGGGAATAACAATAAAGTAGACTTAGGAATTCGAGACAGTGCGATCAAATCGGCAAATAATCTGATTGCTCAAATTGATACATCTCAGTCTCTAAAAGTGATGGCAAGGAATCCCCTATTACTAAATATGATTGCCATCACCCATGACAGTGAAGTTACTCTGTCTACAAAACGAGTAGATTTATACAAAGATATTTGCCGGGTATTGTTAGAGGGACGACAGCGAGCCAAAGGATTATCTACATCCTCTACATCCCTTTCAGCCGAGCAAAAACAAGTTGTTTTAAAGTCACTAGCGCTGAAGTTAATGCAAGAGAATACCCAGGCATTTACTTTAGATGAAACTTCTACTCATGAAAAGACATTCAAGGAAGCTAAATCACTCCTTAAAGAAAAGTTAGACAGATTTCCTAATCAAACGCTTTCACCAGAGGACTTTATCAAAAAAGACGATCTGGGTGTGCGGGAGTTAATGAGTGAGAGAGAACAAGAGGGAATATATGAGTTGGCTCACAAAACTTTTCAAGAATATTTAGCGGCTGTTGAAATTGAGAAAACAAAGCAAGAAAATATATTGTTAGAAGCATTAGCCGACGATAAAAAATTTGCTTGGTGGAGAGAAACAATTCGCTTTTATGTCGCGCAAACTGATGCAACTAACTTAATTAAAGTTGCTCTAGATCATGCAACAATACCAGTGCTAACCCTTGTCTACCAGTGTTGGCAAGGCAAAGAAGCCCAACAAATTGATCGACTAGTTCAAGAGCAACTAAAAGCTAAATTAGAGCAGGGATTAGAATCTGATAAGCTGGATGAATTTACTTTGGCGGCTGAGGTGAAGCTGGCTTACCGCCTCAGTCAGTTGAATCAAGACTTGCAGACTTTAGACAGCTATTCTGAACAAGAAAGCCAAGCTATTGATCGCAGTTATATAACTTTTGCAGAATATCAACTGTTTTTAAATGAAACAAGTTCCCCTAGTATTCTTGCAAATAAAAAACGAGCTAGGGAACCTGTAATTAATATTAGTTTTTGGGATGCTAATGGTTTTTGTGCTTGGCTGAGTTTAAGAAGTCGCAAAGAGTTGGGTGAACCGGGAATCTGCTACAGACAAGTGACACAGATAGACCGACAACAGCATCCCTGCGAGGAAGATAAAGAGTACGCAGATAAAGAAGGAATTCGGCTCGTTAGGTTTCAAGTACCTACTCTTTATGAACAATTAGCCTACTACCTAGCAGCAGGTAAGTGGAAAGAGGCTGATGAAGAAACCGATAGACTTATGCTTCAGGTCGCGGGGCGAGAACAACAAGGCTACTTAGGACTGGATGACATCCGGCAATTTCCTTGTAAAGACCTGAGAACTATTGACCAACTCTGGGTACTGTACAGCAATGGACACTTTGGTTTTAGTGTTCAAAAAGAGATTTATCTCAGTGTTGGTGGAATCTTGGAAGGAAGTCAAGCAAATTCGCCCTTTAACAAGCTTCTGCTTCTCCCTCCTGTTAGATGGATCTATGTTCGTTTAGGTGGTAGAGTGATGGATAGAAATGACAAGACTTACGAAGCCTATATCCGATTTAGCGATCGCGTGGGATGGAAGAAGACGTTTATTTGGAATACTAGTGTCTCAAGGGGAAACTTACCCACATGTCACGGATTATTCAGAGTTGGGACTCTCATGATTGTTCTCTTCTCTCGCGTCCAGACTTGTAAACTGTAACATATAAAGCTTTCGCAAATTTCTAAACATTTATCACAGCCCCCTTTTCCACGCAATAATCAACATTTCCGAGATCCGATACCTGGCACTGTGGGCTGATAGTAATTCGCCTGAATAAATTTTTCAGCTACCTCATGCACCTCCGTACTTTCAGTTACTTTTTGGTTATTCCAAGGTAAACTCATTTGCCCAGGCGATGACTTTTTAGCCTTACCAGCCTTAATCATCGACGGCAAAAAGCGACTACCCCGATAATTTCTCTTCTCAGGCTTTGCTTGCGGTCGATATTTCTGACAAAACCTGCGATACTTCGCCGCGCATTCATCCAAAGTTCTGCCCAACTGCAAAAATGCTGGATGCCATTGAGTGATACCGTCATTACTCAAACGGTCATGAGTGCCATAATTGCTGAAGTCATAGAAAAAACCTGGCTGCATTTGGGCAGCTTTGGGGTTAGCGTGAATATATCTCAGGGTATTTAAAGCTCGTCGTTTATCGGTATTGGCAAAACCCGCACTGTGGTATCGCTTCTCCCAAAAATGCCCTGTTCGGTTCAACATTCGGTTAAAGCACATAGCAGTGTACCAGTTGAGCCAGTGCATGATTTTTGGTAATTCCTCTGGCTGTTTCGGTTCTAGCAAATAATGTACATGATTGCTCATTATGCACAGTGCATAGAGTTTAAAACCATACTTTTGCTGTGCCTTTTTGATGGCATAAAGAAAAACCTCACGGCATTCTAAGCGCGTGAGACGAAATTCTCGATTATTACAACGGGTGGTGATGTGGTAGCAGAAACCTGGTTGAAAGTTACGACGAGGACGAGACATAAAACACAAATTTATACGTCTAGATACCCGACTTCTTAAACTTAATTAAAAATGGGTGGATAATTCGACCCTTTTACAATTCAGTGAATTGTGCGTAGTTTACAGCCGTAGGCATCGCTTCCCCAAGATCCCCGACTTCTTAAAGAAGTCGGGGATCTGAATAATCTGTAGTGGAAAGTGCGTAGGCGTAGCCCGTCGTAGACATCGCTGTACTAGCGAACTCCAACGAAACCAGCTTGCTCAATAGCCCTTTGCCCCTGGTCAGTTAATAAAAGATTGGCATAAGCATCTCCAATCTGCTGTTCTGGACCT
This sequence comes from Nostoc sp. CALU 1950, assembly GCF_051172895.1. Taxonomy (NCBI): domain Bacteria; kingdom Bacillati; phylum Cyanobacteriota; class Cyanophyceae; order Nostocales; family Nostocaceae; genus Nostoc; species Nostoc sp. CALU 1950. The sequence continues at coordinate 98,248 of NZ_JBDNJQ010000006.1, forward strand.
TTATTCTGCTTAATAATCACAAACAAATTAGCAATCATCGGATAACTGCCATTTTTGATCGCCTGACTATTTAGCTGGTTGCGCTGACGTGGACACTGTTCAGGCGACACCATCGGTTCGCGGTAGGGGGGAATTAACTGACCAGAAGTGTTACCCAACGGTAAAGCCTTCACACTACATTGAAAGACTACTGAACGGGCGGAAGCATAATACACACCACCAGGGGTTTTACTGAGTTGGCGCACTGCCTCTGTAGTAGAGTAAACATACTGCACGTTAGAGCCAAGTGCTTGCCCCTTTAAGTCGCTGTTAGTAGGGAATATTACTGTATCTGCGTCCTCTGGTCGTTGGGAAAAAGCTGTGATGGGTAGATTTGGCCCACCGACTTGATTCCAATTGGTAATTTTCCCCAAATAAATCTGCTGTAATTGTTCAACAGTTAAACCAGGTACATTGAGTGATGGGTTGACTACCACTGCTATCCCATCCATACCTACCTGACGTTGCTCAAGGGTGAAGCCTTGCTCTCTTGCGATCGCTTTTTCTTCATCTGTGAGAGGACGGGAAGACTGAGCAAAGTCTAGTTTCCCATCAAGCAACATCCGAATACCGGAGCTAGAACCAGGGCTGGCATTAACAGGATTTACATAGCGTAATTGTAGTTCCGGGCGATCGCTCTGGATCTGAGAATCTACCAATTGCCGGATAGATGCCCAAGCTGTACTGCCTCCGTAGTTGAATGAGGCAGGGGGAACATCAGCAACTGTCTGAAAATTTGATGTGTTATTAGATACACTATTAAAATTTTGAGCAGATGAAGAGTTAACGCTGTTGCGGGTCGATAAGTTTGGCTTCAATAACCACCAAAGTAATCCGCCAATAACCATAAGTGTCAGAACTTTACCAATAATCAAACCTCTGAGAAAGAGGGCGATTTCGCTGTTAATTAAAGCTTTTCTTTGATTTGTATTGTCCATATCTTTAAATTTTGTTTATTGTATTTATCTTACATGAATCTCTAAGTATTTATCCTACAATTATTTTTAAATATAAAGTAAACCTTTCATAGCTATTTAATAGATAGTTTTATGATTGCTACTAGATGATTAACTCTTTTGTAGTGAAATTAAAATTGCTATTTGGTAGTTTTTGTAATGGTGCAATTGCTTTGACAGATTCCTCTGTTAGCTGCTGATTTGGCTACTAGGTTATTCGTATTAGTTAACGGGAACTCAACAAATTTTTCCAGAAAACTCTTTAGTGGAGTAGGTTGGTTTGGAAGCGATGTCCCCGTATTAATGAATGTATAAATTAAAACTATTACTATCAAACTAGTAGTTGCGCCAAGACCGATACCCAGCAGTAAAATAAAGTTTCTATAAGTTAACAAATAGGTATCATCAGCCTTGTGGTTGATGTCAGCAGATTGTGAGGAATGTGACAACGCCACATCAGAATTAAGTGCTTGTAAAGCTTCTGTGGCAGACTGGTAACGCTGGTTGTAGCGATCGCGAACCATTGTATCTAAAATATTTGCCAGAGCGTCACTTACCTCTGCCTTGTCGCGCCAGATAACTTCTCCATTACTGGGATCTTCTGGTAGTTGCTCAGGTATTAAACCTGTCAAAGCTTGAATGCCAATCATCCCGACTGCATAGATATCGCTACAAAGTTTTGGCTTTCCCTTAGCCTGTTCGCTTGGCATATAGCCAGGAGTCCCAACAGCAATTGTTAAGCCTGCTCCCAAAGCACCAATTTTCTTAATACTGCCAAAGTCAATTAGTACAATCTTCTGATCAGAATACCGCCGCATTAAGTTTTGAGGCTTAATATCTCGATGAATAATATTGTGTTGGTGAACGAAGGCTAACACTTCCAGGATATCTTTTAATAAATTTAAGACTGTATTCTCGCTTAGACGTTGACCTGGTATAATTTCTTGAGTCAAGGCGTGACCGTCAATAAATTCCTGGACTAAATAAAAATCTCCATCTTCATCAAAATGGGCAAACAGTCTAGGAATTTGATCGTGGTCGTTGCCTAGCTGGTATAAAACTTCCGCTTCCCGATCAAATAGCTTTTTAGCAATGGGTAGAACAGCAGGATTGGAATCTTTGGGGTGGAAGTGTTTAACGACACAATGGGGTTGTCCTGGTAAATCCAAGTCAATGGCTAAGTAGGTATCACCAGATCCCCCGCTTCCTAAGTGTTTGACAATCTCAAAGCGATTGCGAAGTGTTTTTCTGGCGAGAGAGTATCGATGTCTGTTACGTATACCTCCTCCTAACAAGTAAGTATTACCATATCCTCCGCTTCCCATCAGTTTGACAGTCTCAAAGCGACTTCGGAGTGTTTTTCTGACTAGAGGGTTCTGGCTCATATGGCGTATACTACTTCTTATATTTACTGACCATTCAGAGCTTGGGTGAGGTTATAAATGCCTGCTGCTAGATTTGCTGATATTTGAGGCAGTCACCTTATCAGGCCTTATATTTATGTGCTTTGGAGCAGTTTCATGGTTAGCAGCTTTATTGGTTCATTTAATACCTTTATAGGCATCTTAATACAAAATTAATTTCTGGAATAGTTCAATAATCTTATCACTTAAGTAAATTTAACACTAATCCACAGTATTTAGAACTGCGGGCACAGGAGAACATTCATAGAGTCAGGAGGTGTATTTATTTTAACTTTTGGGTCTTATTACTGACAAAACATTGAACACAGGCAGTTAAAAGCACACATACCATTACAGTATCACCACAATTTGGTTACCAGATTTTAGTCATTACTAGCGCGATCGCATTGTAATATCAACATGAGTTCGACAAAAATAAAAAATAGCAGGTAATTCCTGAAGCTAAATATCTAGTGATGGTTTTTGAAGCAAATAGGTATAACTTGTCAATCACTCATGTTTTATTGTCTAAATGAGAAAGTATTTAATAATTTTGCTTATAGAAAACATCAAAAATAGAAATTAATAAGTATTTTTCCTTATTAAAAATATGATATAGGTCTCATCTTTGATTTCTGAAAAAACTCAGTACAACTAAGAAGCCTTCTTTCCTATTGCCTATTTCCTATTGCCTATTGCCTGCTTACGCAAATTCGTTCAGAAGTCAAAGCGGATTCCTATAATTAATATGTGAACTACTCAAATGAGAAAGCAAAATGGCGAATTACAATGCTTGCGCTCTCTCCAAGAAGTTAAAATTTTAACTTTACATTACTAGAAAAAATGTTAGGACTGCTTTCCCTTCAATTAAATCCGCGTAAATTTGCGAACTTCATTTATTGGTTTACTCTGTCCTTAACATCTCAAGCTACAGCATATTAACTGGTTATTCAATAGTTTCTATAAAACATCCGACTTTTCCGACTTTTCCCACTTTTTACTCGCTTCTGTATCAATTGCAATAACTCAGTTGCATTTCGAAAAAGTAATAGTGTACATTTTATCGAACAGAATTCAGGAGTCAGGAGTCAGAATTCAGTTGGGTATTCTGTATGACTGGCGGATAGCGCAGCTTTAGCGAGTCATTGAGCGTCTTGATTCTGACTCCTGAATTCTGACTTCTGAATTCTTCTTCAATTAACTCTTGTAAAACTGTTTTATAGGAAATTCAAGACAGCCATCTGCAACGGCAGCATTCTGTTAATTAAACAAAAAAGCCCCCTAATGGGGGCCTATTAAGTTGTTCGCGTGGAGTGAACAACTAATAATTAATACTCACAGTAGATACAGTAATCCGAACAAAATAATCCAAATCACGTCAACGAAGTGCCAGTAGATTTCGGCTGCTTCAATACCAAAGTGCTTTTCGTTACTATAGTGGCCCGGAACGCGCGATCGCCACAACACAGCAACAATTGCCAAAACACCGATTGTAACGTGCAATCCGTGGAAACCAGTCAAAACGTAAAATGCACTAGCAAATAAATTGGTAGTCAAACCAAATTCCAAATGGGTATATTCATATACTTGACCTATCAAGAAAATAGCACCCATTGCAGCGGTAATTGCTAACCAGATTCGCGCACCCTTTGCATCATTCTTTTTAATAGCAGTGTCGGCATTGTGCATGACAAAACTACTAGAAATTAGATTGATAGTGTTGACTCCAGGTAACAATAGTTCTAACTCTGGAGTACCTGCTGGCGGCCATGCAGGTAAGGTAGCACGGAAAGCCAAGTAGGCTCCGAACAGTCCCATAAAAATCATCCCTTCAGCAATCAGGAAGACATATAGTCCAAACAGGCGATGGTCTGGATGTTCTTCATGATGACCGACAGATGCTTCTGCCGCATGATGATGATTAAGTTCGGTTTTAGCTGGGTCAATAGTTTGACTTTGCATGAATTTTGATAAGTGGGGAATTGGGCATTGGGCATTGGGCATTGGGCATTGGGCATTGGGAATGGGGCATTGGGCATTGGGAAGAGAATTAATTAACCAGTCCCCAGTCCCTAGTCCCCAGTCCCTAGTCCCCAGTCCCCTGTTTATTTCCGATCTTCTGGATTAGCAGCAACCGCTGGGTCGGGTTCTGCTCTTAATACTGAGTTGGGGCCACCAGACAAAATGGGATTGGGATCAGACAAAGGTACACCTTCGTTAGCATGTTCCAAACCGTAATCGTAGGGGCCTGTAGCCAATACTGGGGTTTGATCGAAATTCTCGATCGCAGGTGGTGAGGTAGTCATCCACTCTAAGGTCAATGCTCTCCAAGGATTATTGCCAGCTTTCTCGCCGTACAACCAACTCCAAATTGCATTGATGATGAAGGGGAATGTCGAAATTGCCAGTATATAAGAACCATACGTGCAGATTTCATTTAGTGTGGTGAATTTGGGGTCATATTGGGCGATACGGCGATTCATGCCCATTAAGCCCAGTTTGTGCATAGGTAAGAAGGTCATGTTTAGACCGACAATTGTCAAGGCAAAGTGAACCTTACCCCAAAATTCGTTTATCATCCGTCCCGTCATTTTCGGGAACCAATGGTAAATACCAGCAAAAATCCCCAGTACGCTACCACCAAATAGAACGTAGTGCAAGTGAGCCACTACAAAATAGGTGTCGTGAACGTGAATATCAAAAGGCACTGCTGCCAACATCACGCCACTAATCCCGCCGATTACAAAAGTGCCAACAAAGCCGATGGCGAACAGCATGGCGCTGTTAAGCTGGATTTTTCCACCCCACATGGTGGCTAACCAGCTGAATATTTTAATCCCTGTGGGTACGGCAATGATCATGGTGGTGATCATGAAGAACATCCGCAACCAACCGGGGATACCACTGGTAAACATGTGGTGTGCCCAAACAATTAGCCCCAAAAAGCTGATTGCAAGAGACGAATAAGCGATCGCTTTATAGCCAAAAATCGGCTTGCGGGAATGCACCGGGATAATTTCTGAAATTGCGCCAAAGAAGGGCAAAATCATGATGTAAACCGCAGGGTGGGAGTAAAACCAGAACATGTGCTGGTATACTACTGGGTCGCCACCGCCAGTTGGGTTAAAAAATGTTGTCCCGGCAATTAAGTCAAAAGCCAGCAGAATCAAACCTGCTGCCAGGACTGGGGTTGATACCAAAACTAGCGCTGAAGTGGCGAACATTGCCCAGCAGAACAAGGGCATTTGATGAACGCCCATGCCGGGGATACGCATCTTCAGCAATGTTACCAGGAAATTTATCGCCCCCAAAATAGATGATGTACCCAGGAGCAAGACACTCATAATCCAAATGCCTTGTCCCACTTGCCCTGTTACCAAACTCAGGGGAGGGTAGGAAGTCCAGCCTGCATCCGGTGCATCGCCTACCGCTAAACTGGCAATCAGCAATATACCCGCAGGGGGGATCATCCAAAAGGCAACAGCATTCAGCCGAGGAAATGCCATATCTTTTGCCCCAATCATCAGGGGAATTAGATAGTTAGCAAACCCTGCGCCGGTTGGCACGATCCAGAGGAAAATCATGATCGTGGCGTGCAGTGTGAACAGACTATTGTAGACTTCCGGGGTGACAAAATCTACCTCTGGAGTTCGCAATTCCGTGCGAACCAAGTCAGCCATTACGCCGCCAATGCAGTAGAAAATAAACGAAGTGACTAGGTATTGAATCCCAATCACCTTATGGTCGGTTTGAAAGCCAAAGAAGTCTTGCCATTTTCTGACCCCTGGTTCCTCAAGAAGGGCGGGGATATTCGCAGTTTCTTGCAACTGAGCTTGTGTCATAGTCATTAGTCATTGGTCATTAGTCATTAGTCATTAGTCATTGGATTTTGACTAAATAACGTGTTGACTAATGGTGAACTTGATGAAGGATTTCTGGCTTGATTCCCATGTTCTTGGTGTAAGGAGCAAGAAATTCATTTGGGGATAGATCGGTAGGGTTAACAGCGATCGCTTGATTTAGCGTTTCTTTGCTGGCAACTAGCTGTTCTTGCATCCATTTATCAAAGGCTTCTTGTGGCTCAACAACTACTGGCGCTCTCATTGCACCGTGGTAGGGGCCACAAAGTTCAGCACAGATTAGGACATAATCTCCTGCTTTTTGGGGGGTGAAGCGAATCTCGCTTTGCCTACCGGGGATCGCATCTTGTTTCAGGCGGAACTCTGGCACCCAGAAAGCATGGATGACATCGTTGGCGGTCATACTGATTTCCACTTCTCGCCCAATGGGGACGTGCATTTCACCTGTAGTTATGCCAGTTTCAGGATAGGTGAAAATCCAGGCATATTGTAGACCAGTGACATTGACTTGTAATTCTGCTGGTTTACCTGCTTTTTCAGGAGTTCCCCCAATTGTCGGGGCAACACTACCTACACCTGGAGCATTCCGCAGTTGGGGAATTTGGTCAGCATTGCGGACTTCTGCGGTAGCTGGGTCTTGCATTGCCTCATCAGATTTTTCTTGATTGAGGTTGGGTGCGGTGCCAGGAGGTGTATCGCTTAAAGTTGCGGCGATTGCGGTTCCCGCACGCTGCGCGAACGCACTCCCATGCCCTGGCATTTTCATTGACTCCTGATTCATCGGTGCTTCATGAATAGAATGGGGATCAAAGCCACCCATTTCGTTGTAGACATCAAAGCTGTAAACAGAAATACCGATAACGATAATTGCTGGGATCGCTGTCCAGAGAATTTCTAGAGGTACATTGCCCTCAACTGGTGGGCCGTCTTCATTGTCACCTGCACGCCGACGATACTTAAATGCAGAGTAAATTAAAATACCTTCAACGAGCAGAAATATCCCTGTGGAAACGATCATCATCGTGTTGAATAGACCATCCACCAAGACGGCTTCATCAGTAGCGGCTGCTGGCAACAGACCGTGATTTTGACCGTACCAAAGGCTGGCTAGCGTTAGCACGATGCCAATGAGTAATGTCCAGATGGAACTTGGAATCTTCACGGCTTACTTAATTGAATTTACTATGTTATCTCGAAGCTACTCACTTACTAAGGTAGTCTAGGCTGTCAGACATGGGGGACAAAGGTCTGAAATTTTTATTAATTTTTTTGGCTATTTTAGTAATTTTGAGTATGAGTTTACTATCATACAACGCCAAAAATAGATGCAAACCAGTGAAAAAATTTAAGGAAAAATTTAGAATGCTTAAATTAATTGTGATTAATCAATTTCTGACATCTTGAAAAATACCTAAAGCTTCAGGCAAAACCTTTCTGGAGTGATTCAAAGTATAAGTGAGTGCTAATCTATAAACCCATAGCCTATACGCTAGGGTGGAGATAGGACACTAAAAGAAAATTGAAAATTTTAAGAGATCCACCAAGAGCGGGCAGAAGGTATCGTTCATGAGCGAATTTGTCCTACAACAACAAAATGAAGCGGCTCTTCAGCAGCAAAAGCCCAAGGAAATGATTCGGCGCTTGGTGTGGAAAATGTGCATAGCCACCTTAATTTTGATGGCCATAGGCAGTGCCACCCGCGTCATGAATGCAGGGCTTGCTTGCCCAGACTGGCCCTTATGCTATGGCGAACTCGTGCCAGCCAAGCAAATGAATCTCCAAGTATTTTTGGAGTGGTTTCACAGATTGGATGCGGCTTTAATTGGTGTAAGCGCGATCGCACTTTTTGGCTTGTCCTGGTGGCGTCGTCGCTTCTTACCCTCTTGGCTGCCTTGGGCATCCACATTCGCCCTATTTCTAATCGTCTTCCAAGGCATCTTGGGGGGACTCACCGTTACCGAACTATTGCGGTTTGATATCGTTACCGCCCATTTGGGAACGGCGCTGTTGTTTTTTACCACCCTCCTGATTATCGGCACAGCACTCACACCCTATCAGGGGAATGGAACCGTTGGTAAGTTGCCTTGGGTTGCTTTAACTGCCGCTGTTCTGGTTTACCTGCAAAGTATTCTAGGTGCTTTGGTAGGCTCTCGCTGGGCGTTACACCAATGCCTCGGCGGTTCTCAACTTTGTACTGTAATGTACAGTCATATTGCTGGTTTGGTGCCGCCAACAGTGGCAACCTTGGCAATGGTATTTATCTGTTGGCGGACACCAGCACTACATCCAGCCTTACGGCGACTGGCAAATATGGCTGGTGGGTTGTTGACCTTACAAATCTTGTTGGGATTTGCCACCTTCAAATTACACCTCCAAGTCGAGCCTCTCACCGTCTCTCACCAAGCTATAGGAGCTACTTTGCTAGGTACTTTGGTGGCTTTTACAGTTTTATCACTACGTGATTCAGTGAGTGTTGAGTCACGTTAGCGGTAGCGGGGCGTTTAGCCCGTGCTGAGTGCTGAGTAGGGAGTGGAGGAGATGAGGGAGCAGAAAAAGAACTCCTAACTCTTGTACAGACGCGATTAATCGCGTCTCTACTTTTAACTCAGCACTGAATGATACATCTGTGTTTTCATTTGCTTGAAAGAGCCAGCTAGAGCGGGGGCTGCATATACAGCAGATTTCAAGGAAAGTGTTGTACACAAGCTAAGTCTCAAAACCAGGTATAAAACCTGTTTTACTTCTGAATTCTGAATCCTGACTCCTGAATTCTGCTGTAAGTTGTTGAAAAATAAGGAACCAGAGCCAAAATGATTGAGACTAATGTCTCTCGCCACCACGAAACATTTTTACAGGTAGTTCAAAGCTACTACCAGCTAACGAAGCCTAGGATTATTCCGTTGCTTTTGATTACCACGGCTGGAAGTATGTGGATTGCTGCTAAGGGAGAAGTAGACCCATTGCTGTTGCTAGTAACTCTCACTGGTGGCACTTTGGCTGCTGCAAGCGCCCAGACGATTAACTGTATCTATGACCGAGATATTGATTATGATATGGAGCGGACGCGCCATCGTCCGATACCTTCGGGTAAAGTGCAGCCGCGCGATGCTCTAATTTTTGCGATCGCACTGGCGACAATTTCCTTTACACTCCTAGCAGTATTTGCCAACCTGTTAGCTGCCCTATTAGCATTCTCTGGCATCGTCTTTTATATTTTGGTCTATACCCACTGGCTAAAACGCCACACCACACAAAATATCGTTGTTGGTGGGGCGGCAGGGGCAATTCCGGCTTTGGTGGGTTGGGCTGCTGTCACAGGTACATTAAGCTGGTCAGCGTGGTTAATTTTTGCCATCGTCTTTTTGTGGACACCGCCCCATTTCTGGGCTTTAGCTCTCATGATTCGGGATGATTACGCAAAGGTGGGGATACCAATGCTACCTGTGATTGAAGGTGATACAGCAACAGTACGGCAGATTTGGTACTATACGCTGGTGACAGTATTTGCAACCGTGTTATTGGTTTATCCCTTGGGTGCAAGTGGAATTCTTTATGCTGCGATCGCCCTAAGTCTGGGAGGATTATTTATCCACAAATCTTGGCGGCTGTTGCAAAATCCAGAGGATCGCACTGTCGCTAGAGAGTTGTTTCTCTATTCCATCTCCTACATGATGCTGTTGTGTCTGGGGATGGTAGTTGATAGTCTTCCCGTTACCCATAATCTAATTAATGCGGTGAGCAATCAGTTGCATTTTATAGCTTAGGGGATGGAAAATTTAGCGATCGCGTTTGGTAAAGGGGCGCGATCGCATTTTAAATGATCAACCCAGAGTATGATTTTTGACCATGTTTATTTTCACACAAGTCAAGACTTTATTTTTGAGTAGATTTAGGGACTTGCAAAAAATAAGTTATCCCAAATTATTTCTAGATTTGTAGGGGCGCAACTTTATGTAAAATTGACAATAGGTAAGGCAATATGTACCGTTGTTTCTTGTTGATAAACACTGAAAATTGAGAACTGCCCACCACAAAGTTCGGCGATTTTTTTGACAAGCTTTAAGCCCATACCTATACCCTGCTGTTCGTAAAATTTGCGTTCAAACTGCATAAAAGCACCAATTTTAGATATTTGTTCTGCTGTCATACCCCGTCCTAAATCATGGACATAGACATTTAGCATTCCTGCCACCACCTGACTACTGATTTTGATCGCTGTCCCAGTTTGGGAGAATTTGAGTGCATTATCAACTAATTCATGGAGGACAATCGCTAAATATCGAGCCGATATTAAAACCTTAGCTTCTTCAATTGCAAATATTAGATCGTCGCTACGATTAACACCTTGAGCATGAGATTCCAAAGCTGCTGCGATCGCTGCCATAGAAAAATAAGTGGACTGAGGTTCGTTTTTTTTCTGCTGGTGTATTGATAGCTCTAGTTCTAAATAGATCAATAATTGTTTGGTTAACTTTTCTAGTCTCCGGGCGGATTGATCTGCCAACTCTAAAAGTTCCAGGATCTCGGCAATATTCATGCCATCAATATCTTCCATGAGTAGGCTGATAATTCCGACAATGCCATTTAGTGGTGTATTGAGTTCATGGGGTAAAGCAGAAGCCAAATTGCCGCGCAGTTCATTCAGTGTGCTTTCCAAGACTTTAATACTACTTGCTTGGATCTCTGATAAATTTTGGATTTTGTCATACTGTTGCTTAATCCTCAGCATTGAATGAATGCGTGCCCGCAGTTCAATAGCATTAACGGGTTTACTAATGAAATCCTCCGCACCTGATTTTAGGCAACGAGCGAGGTCTTCTTTAGCGGTGAGAGCCGTTACCATGATGATCGGAACAGGCTGCCATTTTGGTATGGCTTTGATTTGCTGACACACTTCTATGCCATCGGTTCCCGGCATCATCACATCTAGCAAAATTACATCTGGCTGAAATAGGTTGAGAGATGCGATCGCCTCTTCACCACTAGCAGCATAGTGCAGCAGATAATTTTGCTCACCTAAAAGTGTTTCAATGACATCAAAGTTATCGGGTTGATCGTCAACGACTAAAATAGAGGGCTGATTCATTTGTCATCCTTGGTTGCATTTAAAAGTTGTTGAATGGTGGTGGCCAGTTGCTTAAGCTTTATGGGTTTACTCAGATAGTCGTTGGCTCCTGCTTTTAAAGAGCGATCGCGATCGCCCGTCATCGCCAACGCAGTGAGCGCCACAATCGGAATATCAACCAAGTTAGAATCGAGGCGAATTTGTCTCATCGCCTCTAAACCGTCCATTCCCGGCATTTGAATATCCATCAAAATTAAGTCAGGGTGGTAAGTTTTAGCAACGTCGATGGCTTCTTGCCCATTCTGTGCCAACACAATGCGATAGCCCTTGGCTTTGAGGTAGCTAGAAACTGTACTGATATTGGCTTCGTTATCTTCTGCTAGCAAGATTAGGGGGGTAAGGCTTGCTGATTCGTCGGTGCTTGGAGAGTCCCGTTCTGGAGTCACGGCTGGTTGATCGTCTGCTGTCATTTCTGGTGAAACGCCAAAACTAGGAGTATAAGGAAGATCGATGGTGAAGCAACTGCCCACACCCAGTTCACTGATTAGCCCCACGCTACCGCCGTGAAGTTCGACAATTCGCTTCACTAATGCCAGTCCCAAGCCTGTACCTGCATATTGACGATTTAAGGCGCTATCAATTTGCACAAAGGGCTGAAATAGGTTCTTGATATTCTCTGGCGAGATGCCAATGCCCGTATCGGTGACAGCAAAGTGCAAAAAATGTTGCTCTGTTAAATCAGTAGTTGAGATGTTTCGGAAAAGTTGCGTAACTTCTAAGATAATGCGCCCCCTCTCTGGAGTGAATTTAACTGCATTGTTGAGCAGGTTAATTAACACTTGACGAATACGGCGTTCATCCACGAGCAAGTCAGGTAGATTTGTTTGAAGTTTGATTTCCAGCTGAATCCGTTTTTGCAATGCCTGCTGTTTGATAAACACCAAACTGGATTGGCACAGACGAGCCACTGAGATTGAGGTATAGTCTAGTTCGATTTGTCCGGCTTCAATTTTTGCCACATCAAGGATGTCGGTGATCAACTCCAGCAAATGAGAGCCGCTGCGCTCAATGGTTCGCAAAGCTTTGAGTTGTTGCTCGGTGACAACACCAAAGACTTCCTCTTGTAGCCCTTCGGTCATGCCTAAGATAGCGTTAAGGGGGGTGCGGAGTTCGTGGCTCATGTTGGCCAGAAATTCATCTTTGAGGCGAGTGGCACGAGCGAGTTCTTGGTTAGAAACTGCTAGTTGTTGATTGCTGTGGGTGAGCTTTGCTTCCGCCTGTTGTCGTTCGGCGAGTTCTTGTTGTAATTGCTCAAACAGACCCGCTTGCTGAATGGCGATCGCCAATTGGTTGGCAATTTGTTGCAAAAGTTGCGCTTCAGAGTCTTTCCAGACTCGTTTTTCTTGACAAGCATGGACAACCAAAACCCCCCAGAGCTTGTTAGTTACCCAAGGGGCAACCCAGCGATGATTTTCGCTACCTCGCACGTCTTGTAAAATCGGTGCGACAATTTTGGACTGGATTTGACCTTCGCGGGAGTATTCTACCAGGCACTCTGTCCAGATATCATTCATCACATCAGGAACGATGCGGGGCTTACCCTGCCAGTAGCAATCGAGAATTTCTTGAGACCACACTTCATTGTCCCAGTGTCGGTCTTTGAGGGCAGGGAACTCACCAGATACGGCTTCTTGAACAATTTGACTTCTACCGTCAGCAAACAGGCGGAAGACGATGACGCGATCGCTGTGCAGTACATCTTTAACCTGCTGAGTCACTGTTGCTAAAATCTCGTTAATATCTAACGACTCCCGAATTTTTTGGACGATTGCCCCTAAAGTTTGCTGTCGCCGCAGTTGCAGGGCAATCCTCGCTTCGGCTTTCTGCCGTACCAACAGTTCAGACTGGATTTGCTCGTAGAGATTCGCTTGTTGAATAGCGATCGCCAACTGGTTAGATAGTTGTTGGGTAAAGTCAATCTCAAACTGTCGCCAGTGGCGAGTTGTTGCACATTGATGAATGCACAGTAAACCCCACAACTTATCGCCACAAAGCAACGGCATTATCAGATTGGCTCGCACCTGAAATTTAGCTAGGATATCAGTGTGGCAAGTTTTCATCCCACCGTTATAAATATCATCGACGACATGAAATCTGCCCAAAGCATAGAGAGATGAATAATTTTCGCCAAAGCAATGGTCATGTATCCGAATTGCCACTACTGAAGGAAACCCTTCTACAACCGATTCAGCTACAAATTCGCCGTCGTCAAAGTTGCATTCAGGATAGAACTTGAAAATTCCCACCCGATCGGACTGAATTACTTGGCGGATTTCCTGACAAGCGGTGTCAAAAATGGTCTGGATATCTAGGGATTGACGAATTCGCTGGGTGATTTCTCGCAGCAGTTGTTCTCGTTCAACCTGTTGGCGAATGATTTCCTCGGCTTGTTTGCGTTCACCAAGTGCAGCTTGCTGTTCGCTAATATCCACTACTATACAAATGCTTTGATTGTCTGAGCCTGGAAGAATTGCCGCTCCAATCAGTACAGGAATCTTGCTACCATCTTTGCGGTAATATTCCTTTTCTCTGGGATTGATCGCGCTATGTTGTATCAGATGCTTCATTGCGACAAAATCAGCAGGAACATGTTCCGGTGGGGTCATTCCCAGCCAATCAATTGTCCCGGCATCTAAGTCATCCCTGGTGTAGCCCACCATCTGTAAGAAGCGCTCGTTGGCATCGAGAATTTTTCCCTGAAAATCGGCAAAGAGCATACCGACTACATTAGAATCAAATATTTGCCGGAAGCGCATTTCACTACTTTGCAGGGCAAGTTCTGCTCGTTTGCGATCGCTAATATCAAAGTTAACTCCAATCATTTTCTGGGGATTACCCTGAGCATCTCGCACCACCATGCCATAGGCTTTGATGAAATGGATGCTGTCATCGGGATGTACAACCCGAAACTCAGTATCGTATTCTACCTTTCCTAAAAGGGCTTGCTGGAGCAATATTTCGGTGGGGTTAAGGTCATCAGGATGTAGCCACTTTTCCCAAATCTCGTAGTTTACATAAGAATCAGATGTTTTCGTGACACCATACAGCGCGTACATCCGCTCATCCCAGAAGATGGTGTTTTCTTTAATGTCCCACTCCCAACAGCCGATCGCCCCAGAGTTGAGGGACAAGGCCAAGCGCTCCGATATTGTCTGGAGTTGCACCTCTCGTTCTTGGAGTTCAGTTGTGCGTTCTGCGACTTTGGCTTCTAGTTCTTGATTGAGAATAATATAACGCTGTTCGCTCTCCCGCAGTCGATTTTCCGCTTGCTGGCGCTCGATCAATTGCTCTTGCAATTTTTTGTGGGTGGTGGCTTGCTGAAGGGCAACTGCCAATTGCACTGATAAAGCTTGTAGCAGTTCGACTTCTTCCGGTTCCCAATCACGGGGGTGCTGACTTTCGGCGACATTGAGCAAACCCCATAGTTGATCACCGCAGAAGAGCGGTACTAAAATTTTGGCTCGCGTCTGGAGGGCAATCAGCATATCTCGGTGACAGTCTGAGATTTTGGCCTTGTAGATATCCGACACGATGCGAATCCGCCCCTGGTGGTAAATTTCAGTGTAGCCTTGTTTTAAACAGGTGTCACCAACGCGCTGACCCACCAGTGAGAGTGAAGAATCAGTGGACTCGGCAACGACGATAGTTTGCCAATCTGGTTCAAACTGCCAAATATTGACGCGATCGCAGCCCAACAATTGCCGCACTTCTGTGACGGTACTATCCAAAATAGTTTGTAGACTCAGGGATGAGCGAATTTGTAAGGCGATCGCTAGCACCAATCTCTCCCGTTCGGCTTTCGCTACTAGGAGCATCATTCGGGCTTCAATTTGTTGTTCTAGTTCAACGGTGCGGGTTTCAAGGAGTTCGATTTTCTCTGTTTCTAACCGTACTGACTTTTTGTCCAACACTTCCGCCAACTTGTATAGCTCTAACGGGTTGAGGGCTTGTAGCAAACTAGTCTGAGTGACAATTCCCAATAGTTCACCCTGTTTCCCCGTCACCGCCAACCTGCGGATTAAGCGTTGTTCCATAATCTGCTGTACCACCCACAGCGAATCATCAGGTTTTACGGCAAAAATCGGCGTACTCATTACCGCCTCTGCTAGACAATTTTTTAAGTTCAAGCTCAATGCCTGAAATTGCACAAGATCGCGCTCGGTGATAATTCCCACAGGAATTTGCAGAGGTTCAGTTTGGCTACCACCTGGCTGTACAATCACGATGGAACTAACCCGGTGTTTTGCCATCAGTTGAGCGATCGCCAGCATGGAACTATTTGGCGTAGCACAAATCACCTCACTCGTCATCACTTCACAAACCAGTCGCAACCGCAACAAATCCACAGGGCGAGAAGACTGCCGTAGACTTTCATTAGTTACCAGCCCCACTACTCGCTCCTGATCGTCCAGGATTGGTAAGTGGCGAATGCGGTACTGTTGGAGCAAATTAACAGCAAAAAATAAATCGGTAAAATCAGACTCGTGCTGGGTGAAGACTGGATGGATCATCACTTCCCGAATTGCCAAATTCTCAAAACAACACTGCTGGGCAGATAGACGTACCACATCCCGTTCCGTGAAGATACCTAGCAATTTCTCTTCTTCTACTACTAATACGCAGCTTGATCGTGCCTCTAGATAAAGTTCATCCAGTTGCCCATCCACCGTTTTAGTCGTCTCACAAAGAGTCCGCACGCCACTCATCTGAGCGATCGCGTCCATCACAGTTGTATCCGGTTTAACTATCAGGGGATGACGGATGATCGCAGATTTCAGTTCTGATGAGGTGAAACGGTTAAACATTGATCTATTGGCAAAGGGATTTATTCTTGATTGTTCCCATTAGCAACAGACAAGTTATACCAATTCTCTAAAATCCGGCAATAGTTGAAGTAGATACAGCAGATTTCAGCTAAAACTGGCGTAGGTTGGGTTGAGGAACGTAGCTTGCTTCCCGCAGGGTAACCCAACATTATCAAGGCTTTGTTGGGGTCGAATCCCCTTTCTGTTCTATCTCCCCTGCTCCCTGCTCCTTTTCCCCCTGCCTCTTTGTTGAGCAGATTTACTACTAATGGTATCTACAATCTAAAATCACTTTTGCTAGCGTAGTGATATGAGGTTTATCAAAAAAGCTTCATGTTCAAAACCTTGCCCGCAAGTGGCGCGAAAAATCCTTGTATTCTCTTGGTAGGTAAAAACCCCACCCCGAAGTGTCTGTCTGAGTTTAATTGCGAATTGCGAATTGGATTTATCGCTCCCCAGTAAGCGCCTGGAAGCAAAAGGATTAATATGGCTCATTTAAATCAGCGTCGCTCTCAAAATGTCAACGGCGATTTTTATGTAGATACTACCTGTATTGATTGTGATACCTGTCGCTGGATGGCTCCTGAAGTATTTTATGATGTTGACGATCAATCGGCTGTTTATCATCAACCAACCAATGAGGCGGAAAGATTAGCCGCATTGCAAGCACTTTTAGCTTGTCCTACCAGTTCCATTGGCACAGTTGAGAAGCCAAAAGATATCAAAGCTGTTCAACAAAGTTTTCCAATATTAGTAACAGAAAATATTTACCACTGCGGCTATCATTCGGAAAAATCTTATGGTGCTGCTAGCTATTTAATTCAACTTCCAGAAGGTAATATTTTGGTGGATTCTCCCCGGTTTACGCCGCCTTTAGTCAAGCGTTTAGAAGAACTGGGGCCAATTCGTTATATGTACCTAACTCATAAGGATGATGTGGCAGATCATCAAAAGTTTGCCGAGCATTTTCAGTGCGATCGCATCCTCCACGTTGATGATATTACTGCGGATACTCACAATGTAGAAATACAGCTAACTGGTTCTGAACCATTTGCCTTGACTCCAGATTTCTTAATTATCCCAGTTCCCGGTCACACCAAAGGACAAACCGTCCTACTTTATCAAAATAAGTTTCTCTTCACTGGCGATCATCTCGCTTGGTCAGAAAGCTTGCATCAACTGGCTGCATTCCACAATGCCTGCTGGTATTCTTGGTCAGAACAGACTAAATCAATGCATAATTTGGCTAATTACTCTTTTGAGTGGGTGCTACCAGGACATGGACGAAGGTTTCATGCTGATAAAGAAACCATGCGCCAGCAGATGCACAAGTGTATTGAGTTAATGGAATCTTTGAATTGACCAAATAATTTATAATTATTCGGTTATATGGCAAAATCCACGAAAGACCTAACCCCCAACTCGTCGCGGGAATGGGGAAAATTCAAAGTCTCTCTCCTTTTGGAGAGAGATTTAGAGAGAGGTTTTCCAGATCCCGTTAAAAGTCAGACACGCCGAAATAACAAATGAGTACTCCGAAATAGCAAATGAGTACTCCGAAATAGCAAATGAGTTCGCCGAAATAGCAAATGAGTTCGCCGAAATAGCAAATGAGTACTCCGAAATAGCAAATGAGTACTCCGAAATAGCAAATGAGTTCGCCGAAATAGCAAATGAGTTCGCCGAAATAGCAAATGAGTACTCCGAAATAGCAAATGAGTTCGCCGAAATAACAAATGCGTTCGCCGAAAGGTCACACTGATATTGCATACAAACCAGCGATCGCTATAACCTGAGTTTTAGCACCCTTTTAACCAAACACGGATTATGAAAAAGCTGATCAACAAGCCAGAAGACTTTGTGCGCGAAAGTCTAGAAGGTATGGCGGCGGCTCATTCCGATTTAATTAAACTGAACTATGATCCCACTTTTGTCTATCGAGCCGATGCGCCGAGACAGGGTAAAGTAGCAATTATTTCAGGTGGTGGCAGTGGACATGAACCAATGCACGCTGGCTTCGTAGGCAAAGGAATGCTGGATGCAGCTTGTCCTGGTGAGGTTTTCACTTCACCGACTCCAGACCAAATGCTAGAAGCAGCAAAACTTGTAGATGGAGGCTCTGGTATCCTTTATATCGTCAAAAATTACAGTGGCGATGTCATGAACTTTGAAATGGCAACAGAGTTAGCTCGTAGTGAAGGCATTCGATCGCTAAATATTTTGATTGATGATGATGTAGCAGTGAAAGATAGTCTCTATACCCAAGGACGGCGGGGTGTGGGAACAACAATACTGGCAGAAAAAATTTGTGGCGCGGCGGCTGAAGCTGGGTATGATTTGCCACAAATAGCAAACTTATGTCGTCGAGTAAATCTAAATGGACGGAGTATGGGAATTGCTCTAACATCTTGTACAGTCCCCGCTAATGGAACACCGACATTTGAATTGAGCGATCGCGAAATTGAATTAGGTATCGGTATCCACGGTGAGCCAGGAACAGAACGTACAGCCCTCAAATCAGTAGATGAGATTACCGAAATTTTGACGCGATCGCTCATTGAAGATGCAGCATACAGCCGTACACTGCGCGAGTGGGATGAAGACAAAGGAGAATGGTTAGATGTAGAACTAACAAATCTACCATTTGCAAAAGGCGATCGCCTGTTAGCTTTCGTCAATAGTATGGGTGGAACTCCAGTTTCCGAACTATATATTGTTTATCGCAAACTTGCCCAAATTTGCGAACAGCAAGGATTGCAAATTGTCCGAAACTTGATAGGCCCCTACATAACATCTCTAGAAATGCAAGGTTGCTCTATTACCCTACTGAAATTAGATGATGAGATGATCCGACTATGGGATTCACCAGTAAAAACGCCGAGTTGGCGTTGGAGAATTTAACTAATTGCTAACATTGTAATTTTAAGGTTTAAGTACCTTTGATGTATACTAATGCAGAGTTTCTCAGGGTAAACAAAAGCCCCAAGCAATCATAATTGCTTGGGGCTTATTGAATTATAGAACCTGGCATCGAGCTATTTTTGCGTAGGGCTACCCCTAAACTATCGTGGCCGCAGCAGCGTTTCACCTCTGAGTTCGGGAAGGGTTCAGTGTGGTTCCACCGCGCAATAGACACCAGGAAAACCTGATGGGAATTAAAAATTAAAAATGTAAAATTAAAAATGACTTTTGAAATTTTACATTTCTAATACTTCAGAAACCCTGAAGACTGCAAGTAACGCGAATTATGAAGTAGAACAAATGAGTTGTGAGG